>JAURJO010000374.1 GCA_030832235.1 Verrucomicrobiota bacterium | reverse complement strand
GAACCGCGCCCGGCTCGAGTCGCGTCTCGGTGTGCGCCTCAACCTCGCCCGCGCCGCGGTCCGCGATCTCAACCGTCCGCGCGATGTCCGCATCCCGCGCCGTCTGCTCACCGACGACGCGCTCTCGATCGCGCGCGATCCTTCCATCGACATCGTGTGCGAGCTGATGGGCGGCACGACGGCCGCCCGGCAGGTCACCCTCACGGCCCTTCGCGCCGGCAAGGTGGTCGTCTCGGCCAACAAGGCCCTGATCTGCGAACACGGCGCCGAAATCATGGCGGCGGCGCGCCGCCACGGCGGACATTTCTTCTTCGAGGCCTCGGTCGCCGGCGGCATCCCGATCATCAAGGCCCTCCGCGAAGGCCTCGTCGCCAACCGCTTCCCGCGGATCTACGGGATCCTGAACGGCACCTGTAACTACATCCTCACCCGGATGAAGGAGCAGAACGCGCCTTACACCGAGGTTCTCGCCGACGCGAAGCGGCTGGGTTACGCCGAGGCCGACGAGTCGCTGGATGTCGACGGCTGGGACACCGCGCACAAGGCCGCCGTCCTCGCGTGGTTGGCCCATGGGGTCTGGGTGCGCACCGACCAGATGATCGTCGAGGGCATCTCGCGGCTCACGCCGGCCGACATCCGCAACGCCGCCACCTTGGGCTTCGGGATCAAGTTGCTCGCCGTGATCACGCGCGATTTCCGGCGCGACGAGCTGAGCGTGCGCGTGCACCCCACGCTGCTGCCGGCGGGCAATGTCATCGCGAACGTCAACGGCGTCTTCAACGCGATCTCGGTCTCCGGCGACGTGGTGGGCACGACGCTCTACAGCGGCCGCGGGGCCGGACGCGACGCCACCGCGAGCGCTGTCATCAGCGACATCGCCGACGCCGCCTCCCTCCTTCGCCACGGCAAGGGCGCTCATTTGCTCGGCGAGGAGCCGGTCGCTCCCTCGCGCTCGCGCCTCGCGCCGCCGGAGAGCATCCGTGGCCGTTACTACGTGCGGCTCACCGTCAAGGACCAGCCGGGCGTGCTCGCGCGGGTCGCTTCAGAGATGGCCCGGCACCGGGTGAGCATCGCCACTGTGATCCAGGCGCCGGCGGAGCGTCCGCGCGCGGCCTCCCTCGTCCTCACCACCCATGAGAGCGACGAGCGCGCCATCGGTCGCACCCTTCGGCGGCTGCGTTCGCTCGCGACCGTGCTCGAGGAGCCGGTGCTGCTCCGCATCGGCGACTTCGATTCCTGATCTTTTCCTGACATGGCACGCATCGTCCAGAAATACGGCGGCACCTCGGTGGGTGACGTCGACCGCATCAAGAACGTCGCGAACCGCGTGAAGTTGACCCGCGACGCCGGCCACGAGGTCGTCGTGGTCGTCTCCGCGCGCGCCGGCGTGACCAACGAGCTCATCGCCAAGGCCAAGGCCGTCTGCGCCCTCCCGAGCGAGCGCGAGATGGACCAACTGCTCGCCATCGGCGAACAGGAGACCATCGCGCTGACCGCGATGGCCCTGCACGGCCTCGGCGTTCCCGCCGTGAGCTACACCGGCGCCCAAGCCGGCATCTTCACCGACAAGGTCCACACCAAGGCTAAGATCCGAACCATCGATGCCAAGCCGCTCGAGAAGGACCTGAGCGCCGGCAACGTCATCATCGTCGCCGGCTTCCAGGGCATCGACGACGACGGCCAGGTCACAACCCTCGGCCGCGGCGGCTCCGACCTCACCGCCATCGCCCTCGCCGCCGCCATCAAGGCCGACAAGTGCGAGATCTACACCGACGTCGACGGCGTCTACACCGCCGATCCCCGCGTGGTGAAGGACGCCCGCAAGATCGAGGAGGTCAGCTACGACGAGATGCTCGAGCTCGCCTCGCTCGGTTCCAAAGTCATGCAGACCCGCTCCGTGGAGTTCGCCTCCAAGTACGGCGTCGTGTTCGAGGTCCGCTCCTCCTTCAACCAGAACCCAGGAACCATCGTGAAACAAGAAGTCGCCTACATGGAGAAGGTCGTCGTCCGCGGCGTGGCCGTCGACAAGGACCAGGCCAAGGTCGTGGTGAGCAACGTCGCCGACAAGCCCGGCACCGCGGCCCGCGTGTTCCGCGCGCTCGCCGACGCCAACATCAACGTCGACATGATCGTGCAGAACGTCGGCCGCGGCGGCGTGGCGAACCTCACGTTCACGGTGCCGCTGTCCGAGAAGGACAAGGCGGTGCACGCCTTGGCCCCGGCCCTCAAGGACGTCGGCGGCGACGCCACCTTCGACGAGAAGATCGCCAAGCTCTCCGTCGTCGGCGTAGGCATGCGCACCCACAGCGGCGTCGCGGCGGCGCTGTTCGACGCGCTCGCCAAGGTTGGAGCCAATCTCGAGTTGATCAGCACCTCGGAGATCAAGATCTCCGTCGTGATCGCCAAGGACAAAGCCGACGACGCCGCGCGCGCCGTCCACGCGGCCTTCGGGCTGGAACGGGCCTGAAGCCCTTCGCGCCGGCGGCCCGGGCCGCCGGCCGCCCCACGGCCGATGCGTTTCATCTCAACCCGCGGCGAGACGCCCGCACTCGGGTTCTCCGACGCCGTTGCGACCGGACTCGCGCCCGACGGCGGGCTCTATCTCCCCGAGCGCATGCCGGACCTTTCCGGCGACCTGCGCCGCCTCGAGGGTCTGGATTACGCCTCGCTGTGCTTCGAGTTCATGCGGGTGTTCGCGACGGATATTCCAGCGGACACCCTTCGCCGCATCGTCACGGCGAGCTACACGCGGTTCACGGATCCGGCGATCGCGCCGCTGCGTCCGCTCGCCAAGGGACTCTACGTGCTGGAGCTCTGGCACGGGCCCACCCTCGCGTTCAAGGACTTCGCGTTGCAGCTCCTGGGCAACCTCTACGCCCACCAATGCGCCACGCGCCGTGAGTCGATCAACGTCCTGGGCGCGACGTCCGGCGACACCGGCGCGGCCGCCATCCACGGCCTGATCGGACGTCCCGGCACCGCGATCTTCATCCTCTATCCCGACGGTCGCGTCTCACCTTTGCAGGAGCGCCAGATGGCCTGCACCGGTGCGGAGAACGTGTTCGCGCTCGCGATTGACGGCACGTTCGACGACGCGCAGACCGCGTTGAAGGAAGTCTTCGCCGATCAGGGGTTCCGCACGCGTCACCGCTTGTCGGCGGTCAACTCCATCAACCTCGCGCGGGTGCTCGCCCAATGCGTGTACTACCTGCACGCGTGGCTGCGGCTGCCGCAGGCGGAGCGCGACAACGTCGAGTTCGTCGTGCCCACGGGGAATTTCGGCAACGTGCTCGCCGGCTGGATGCTCCAGCGAATGGGGGTTCCGATCCGCGGGTTTCGTGTCGCGACGAACCAGAACGATATCCTTTACCGCCTTTTCACCACTGGCGAATACCGCGTCGGTGAGGTGCGGCCGAGCCTCGCGCCGTCGATGGACATCCAGGTGGCGTCGAACTTCGAGCGGTTCCTGTATTTCTCCGAGGGTCGCGAGCCGGCGCGGGTCCGCGCGGTGATGGCGGAGTTCAAGCGCACGGGGGCATACCGGTTCCCGAGTTTTGATCGCGACATCTTCAGCGCGTCACGGACCGACGACCGTGAGATCGCGGAGATCATCGCGCGCGTGCATCGGCAGCACGGTTACGTGGCCGACCCGCATACCGCGTGCGGTTTCAAAGATCTGAATCCGGACCGCGTGAACGTGGTGCTATCGACGGCGAGTCCCGCGAAGTTTCCGGACACGATCCGTGCGGCCATCGGCGTCGAGCCCACGCATCCAAGCCTGGAGGCCTTGAAGTCGCGCCCGATTGTAAAGCATCGCCTTCACGCCACGCCCGACACGATCCGCGCTTTCATCGACTCGCGGGCGGTTTAGCCGCCGCGGATCGCGAGCATCACCGTCCCGCCGCGAAGCCGTCGGGCAGGCGCCGGTCAATGCCGCCCTCGAGAATCCCGTCCTTCGGGTTCAAGATGATAGCCTCGGCGATTCCTTGGAAGGGCAACTCGACGAGCGTGTGTCCCATGCCGCGCAGCAGATTGAGGGTGTCGTGGGAAAAGGCGTTGCGCTCATGCGCGATGCGGTCGGGCAGCCATTGATGGTGGAGCCGCGGGGCGTCGATCGCCTCCTGGGCGTTGAACCCGAAGTCCACCGCGTGGACGATGGTGTTGATCACGCTGTTGATGATGGTGCGGCCGCCCATCGCGCCCGTGACCATGAAGAGCTGGCCGTCCTTGGTGAGAATGGTGGGCGACATGCTGGAGAGCATGCGTTTTCCAGGGCGGGCAAGGTTGGGCGTGGTGCCGATCAGGCCGGTCTCGTCGGTGAGACCGGGCGCGGCGTTGAAGTCGCCCATCTCGTTGTTCAGGAGGAAACCCGCGCCGGGCACGACGATCCGCGAGCCGTAGCCGTATTCGAGCGTGTAGGTGAGGGCGACGGCGTTGCGTTGCGCATCCACGACGGAAAAGTGGGTGGTTTCCTGCGATTCGTAGGGCCACTCGAAGCGGTCGCTCGCCGACTTGGACGCCTTGGCAGGGTTGATGGTGCGGCGGAGTTCCGCGGCGTGCTCCTTCGAAATCAGGCGGGTGAGGGGAAGATCGGGGTTGAAGTCCGGATCACCCACGTGGCGTGCGCGATCGGCGAAGACGCGGCGCATCGCCTCGGCCATCAGGTGCGCGTTGCGGGCGGAGCCGGGTCCGTTCGCCGCGAGGTCGTAGCCCTCGAGGATGTTGAGCGCCTGGATGACGGCAATGCCTCCTGAGCTGGGCGGCGGCATGCCAATGACCCCGTAGCCGCGATAGGTTCCGGTGACGACGGCGCGTCGTTTCGCCTCGTAGGCCTTCAGGTCGGCGAGCGTGATCAGCCCATCGTTGGCCTTCATGTCCTCGACGATCAGCCGGGCGGTCTCGCCCTCGTAGAAACCGGCCGGACCCTGTTCCGCGATACGCTCCAGGCTGCGCGCGAGGTCGGGTTGCCGGAGGATGTCGCCGGCGGCGTACGGGGTGCCGTTTTTCGAAAATTGCGCGAGTGAGGCCGGGTACTTGCGGAGTTGCGGCAATACACCCTCCAGCGAGCGGGCAAGGCCGTGGGAAACCTCGAATCCGTCCCGCGCCAGCCGGATGGCGGGCTGCAGGAGATCCTTCCAAGGCTTCGTGCCGTGTTCCTTCCACGCGAGATGAAGTCCGGCGACGGTGCCGGGCACGCCGACCGCGCGGTGACTGAAATGATGGCGCCCGGAGTCGTACTTCCCGTCCTTCAGCCACATGTCGGGCGAGGCGGCGGCCGGGGCCTTTTCGCGGAAATCATAAGCCACCGGTTCACCGGAGGCGGGCCGGTAGACGATGAAGCCGCCGCCGCCGATGTTGCCCGCGGTCGGATGCGTGACGGCCAGCGCGAAGGCGGTCGCGACCGCCGCGTCGATCGCGTTGCCGCCGGCGCGGATCACCTCGAAGCCGACCTTCGAGCCGATCTCATCCTGCGTTACCACCATGCCCTGCCGCGCGCGGGCAGGCGCCGATGCGGCAAGGGCCGCGGGTAACGGAATCAAGGCCGCGGCTGTAACGGCGGCGGCGAGGAGCGAAACGAAAGGTCGGAAAAAAGGCGCGGGGCGCATGGTCGGACCATGCGCCCCGCGGAAGGGTCGTCAAACCACCGGCCGGGGTTTCAGAAGCGGCCGGTGAAGCCGAGGCGGAGGGCGGAGCCGGAGCCGGCGGCGTAGGTGAAGAGCTTCCGGTTGTACACGTGCACGTAGTCGTTGTTCGTGTAGTCGTTGGTGAGATTGTAGAGGTCGACGTTGATCACATAGCGCGGGCTGAACGTGTACTGGACCTTGAGGTCGATCAGCGTGCGGCTGTGCTGGTAGGTGGGGTATTCCGCGGCGCGCGTCGCCGCGCCCAGGACCGTCGAGCGGAAGAACTCGCCGCGGTAATTACCCATCAGGCGCACCACGAAGCCGCGGTGGATGAAGGAGAACCCGGTGTTGAAGGTGTGGGGCGTGAGCAAGGGCAGCCGGCTGGTGCTGCCGGTGGCCGCTCCGTAGTCGCCGTACGTGTCGAGGTAGGTGTAGTTGGCGAAGAAGCCGAGGCCGCGCCAGATGCCGGGCAGCATGGTGTACTGCTGCGTGTAGTTGAACTCGAGGCCCTTGATCCACGCGCTGCCGACGTTCTCGTTGCGCGTGACCTGCCAGCCGGCGTAGTCGCCCGCGAAACCGTTGTTCGGCCCCTCGGGCACCACGGAGCGGATGGAGCGGAAGTAGTTGCTGATGTCCTTGTAGAATCCGCCGAGGGAAATCTGGCCGATGCCGCCGAGGAAGTGGGAGAACGAGAGTTCGTAGTTGTCGGAGGTGTAGGGCTTCAGCGCCGGGTTGCCCGCCGACAGGGTCTGCGCCAGCTCGTTGGGCACGATGGCCGGCAGGAGGTTCGTGGGGCTGGGCCGCGTGATGGTCGCGTTGTAGCTCGTGCGGACCTGCGTGTTGGGCGTGATCTGGTAGACGAAGTGCAGGCCGGGGAAAACGTGCTCGTACTTCGTGCCCTGCGTCGTCCAGGCGCGGAAATTGTCTCGCGCGCGGGCGGCGTTGACCTCGGGGGAAAGGCTGGCCTGGACGTTGTTGTTCGCGTTGGAGACGCGCAGGTAGTTGGAGCCGCTGGAGCGGGTCTCCTCCCAGCGCAGGCCGGTCAGCATCCGCAGGCGGCCGAAGCGGGCGTCGCCCATGAAATAGGCGGCGTTGACCGTGTTATCGAAAGCGGCGTCGTTGGCGAGGGACTGGTAGACGGTGTTGTAGACGTCGGTCGCGGTCTGCGTCCAGTTGTTGCGGTTCGCGAACGGGTCGCCCGGGTTGCCGGTCTCGGCCAGCTGCACGAACGGGAAGGGGCCGTACTTACCCTCGGACACGAGCATGTTGTAACCGAGGAACGGGGTGATGCCGCCGTTCTCGGGGGTGGTGGGCTTGCCGGCGTAGGTGTAGTAGGCGAGGTCGCGCCGCTGTTCCTGCTCGAACTTCGCCTGCTTCAGACCGGTCTTCAGTGTGATCGGGAAACGCGTGGCGAACGTCTTCTGCAGGTCGAGGTTTGCGCCGCTGCGCTTCGCCGGGGCCTGGTAATTGATGAGCTGGGCGTCGGGGCGCATGATGTAGTTGGCGGGATTGCTCCAGTCGGGGCCGCCGGTCTGCGTCACGCGCGGCATCAGTCCGCCGTCCTCGCGGTCGAGAACCCACGAGACTTTGGTCAGCCGCGCGCCCAGCTGGTGCAGCTTCGGGTAATGGGTCATGTTCTGGGAGTAGTTCGCGTCGAACTTCAGGAGCCCGCTGCCGTCCCAGAGCTTGGTCTCCCAGCCCGCGGCCCAGGTGGAGGCGCGGGTCTCGCGCAGGTAGAGGACCGACTGCGTGTCGATCGTGCCGGCGCCGTCGGCGATGCTCACGACGTTGAAGGTGGAGCCGGGCTTGAAGCTGGAGGCGGCGCGGGGGGCGGTGGCCAACCAGCGGAAATACGAGTTGTTGGAGCCGCTGCGGCGCTGGATCAGGTTGATCGTGTTCTTGAAGTACACCGAGGCGCGGTCGCTGATCTTGTAGTCGAGGGAGAGCGCGGTGTTGTACGAGGGCGTCTGCGTGCCGAGGTTGCCCCATTGGCCGGCGCCGGCGGCACGCAGCAACGGCTCGCTCACGGGCGCGCGCGACAGTTCGGGCGGCACCCAGTAGGCGTCGCTGTTGCCGGCCGCCGTGCGGTGGCCGATCTCGTTGATCACATTGTTGTTGATCGTGCGGTTGAAGGTGGCGCTGACGCCGAGGTTGTTCTTCCCGCCGAACACACTCAGCACGTCGGAGTAGTTCAGGTCGATCAGCGAGGGCTCGAACGGCGTGCTGAAGGGAACGCTCTTGTCCTGGTAGTCCTTGATGTAGGTGTAGCCGGCGGTGAGCGTGACGTTCCGGCCCGGCGCGCGGTCGAAGGCGCGCTTCGTGCGCAGGTTCAGGTAGCCGGAGATCGCGTTGCCATCCATGTCGGGGGTCGGCGCCTTGATGACCTCGAGGGAGGCGACGCTGCCCGAGCTTACCTGGCCGAAGTAGACGTTGCCGAGGCTCACCGAGGAGCCACCCGAAACCGCGATCTGGTTGCCGTCCATCAGCAGCGATGAGAAGTCCTGCGTCATGCCGCGCACATAGATGGCGTCGACCTTGCCACCGGACCCGTCGACCGAGATGCCGGCGAGGCGCATGATGAGCTCGCCCACCGCGGCCCCGGGGTTGCCGAACGCGTCGATGGCGGCGACCGTCTTCACGTTGGCGGCCGAGCGTTCCTCGTTGATGGCGGCGGCCTGGCCCTCGCGGATCGTCTTCACGACGAACTTATCCATCTTGTAAAGTGTCGAGGTCATCGCGACGTCGCGACGGACGGTGTCGCCGGTCTTCACCTCCACGCCGAAGCGCTGCTCATCGAGGCCGGAGTAAGTGACCACGATCGTTTGCGGACCCTCCGGCAGCACGAGGCGGAACATGCCGTTGTTGTCGGTGGTGACCGAAATTCCCGATCCGGCGACTCCCACGAACGCGCTGGTGAGCACGTCGCCGGTGTTCTGGTTGATGACCTGGCCGGTCACGATACCCGTGCGCGCGGATTGCGCGTGGACGCCAACAGCAAGGACGAGGAGGAGAGCTAGGATACGATGCATGGTGTGGGGTGGGGAGTGGGGCGACGGCGAGGCCGGCGCGGTGCTGAGAGAAGGTGCAGGGTGTCGCGCAGGGGATTCAAGCCCAGGGATTGCGCCGTGTTTGCGGGTGGAAGCGGGCGCGGCTGCGGGTCAGCGCGAGCCGGGTACCGTGGCCTCGTAGCGTTCCCAGCCGGCGACCAACTCGCGAACCACGCGCGATCCGACGCGGTAAGCGGCCTCGAGCGACGGAATGAGTCCGGAAAACGTGCCGGGGGTCTCGCTGTTGAGGCTTTCCACCGCCGAGGCGCCGGGCCACGGGGAGTCGTAATTGCTGGCGGTGCGGAGAACGAGGGCGCGGCGCGGATCGCAGCGGCCGGCCTGACCCAGCAGTTCCAGGGCGCGGAGCGTGCCGGTGTCCTCCATTGCGGTCATCACGTAGTTGGCCTTTCCGTCGGTGTAGTAGCGCATCCATTCGTTGGCCCACGTGTTCATCCGGCTCCCGTGCCAGAACGTGCTCGAGGCCATCGCGTCGCCGATGAGCACGAAAGGGGCGCGCGTGGCGGCCGGGATTCCGTCGTAGCGTGAGCGCAGGCTCCGCAGGCCCTCGGAGTCCGGCAATTCCGTGTCCTGGGTCAGGGCGTGGGCCCATTCGACCAGCCCCGAGTCGAGGGTGAAAACCTGACCTGGCCTTGTTGTGGCGCGGGGTAGCTCGTATGGCCGGCGTTTTCCCAGCGGCACGTAGCCCGTGGGCCAATCCGCGGGAATCTCCCGCGCGTCGAACTCGTGGGCGAGATCCCCCTCCACCACATAACGCGCCCACGCGGCGGACCCCAGCGAGGCGTCCGCGGGATCGACGCCGGCGATCCCGGCCACGACCCAGTAGGTGCGGCGAAGGTCGAAGCGCGGATCCAGGCCAAGGGCCATGACGGCGGCCGCGGCGTTGGTGTTGCCGACCCCGGTGAGAAGCGCGACGACCGACGCGTCGGCGTTGGCGTGCAGGGGATGCGGCGCGGCCGGCACCGTGATGACGCGGTCCAGGCCTTCGCGCTCCACCCAGAACTGCAGCTCGCCCGGCCGGTCTCCCTTCGGTTCCCCGATCTCGAACATGGTCACGATGACGACCTTGGGTCGAAAAACCTCCGCCGCGGGCAACGCGGCGAGGGAAATCAGGGCGAGGAGACCGCCGAGGAGACGGCCACGGCGGAGACGAGGGAGGCTGATCATGATTTTGGGAGACGTGCGGCGCGGCTTGGTGGCAGAGGTGAGGTCGCGGTGCCAAAGCCGGGGCGCGCGGCCGGTAGATAGGTGGCGGGTGTGCACCAAAAGCCGAGCGCATTTCGGCCTGGAAGAGTTCTCCGGCGCGGATGCTGGAAGGAGGAACGGGGAAAGCCGAAAGCGCGGGAACCGGGCCGGGTGGATCTGGAACTCAGGAGATCAGGAGTTCGGCGGTGGGAGGCTTTCCGGCGGCGTTTTGAATTTCGCGTACTTCCTGTCCAATCGACTTCGGTTAGCGACGAATCCGAGTTGGGCCCAAGGAGCTCATGGAATAACCGGAAAACCCGTCGGCCCGAGCCGAGGCGGTTCGCCCCGAACCATTCCTACTGTCGGCGATGGTGCGTCCGTTAAGCGCCAGCCTCGGAACGGGCGCGCCAAGTCGTTCCAGAAGACTCAGCGCGTGGAGCCCGAGTACGGAAGAATCCGCCTCGTCCGCAGCAGCCGGCCGTTGGCGTCGCGTACTTCACCTTCGATTTGGTCCGGGGCCTTGCCTTCCTCCACCCAGCGCACCAGTGCCTCGAAGTGACCGACGGGCGTGGGGCCCGCGCCCTTGAAACCGTGGTTCACGCCGGGAATCAGAAACAACCGCGCGAACTCCGCGGTCGCCTCCGCGCCGCCCAAGTGGCGCTGCACGCGCTCGTAATAGTCGATTGAGCCGCGGTGCGGGATCAATTGGTCCGCGGTGCCGTGATAAATCAGCACCTTGCCGCCCCGCGCCCGGAAGCGCGTGAGGTCCGGGTTGTCCGTACCCAGCACGGCACCGTACTGCTCGACCGACTGGTTCCACCAGAGCTCGAATTCCGCCTTACCCATCCGCGTGCCTTCCCATTTCGGATCGTGGACGAGGAAGTAGCGGAAGTAGTCCAGCGCGATGGCGAACGGTTTCGCCACGAGGGGATCGCCGTCGGTGCCGGCCGTCGCGGTGAGATCGGTCCCGCGCGTCAGTCCGTGCCAGATGAAACTTCCGCCATGCCCGCGGGGTCCTTCCCAGATCCGGCGCACCACCTCGGCGTCGGCGGCCGTGAACGTTTCCGTGCCGACTTGGGTGCCGACAAAGGCCGCGGGGTCCCACGTGAACGTGTCCGGATCCTCGATCACGCCGTCCACGGCGCCATCGAGCCCGTCGCCCGCTGCCACGGCTGCGGCGGTGACAGCGGCCAGCTTGGCCTTCGAGACCAGCGTGCCCGTCTCGAACATCACCGCCTGCGGCCAGAGGCTCGCCGGCACGAAGCGGTGCCAGTTGATCGCCGGACACCCCGAGAGGATGCCGTCGTAGTCGTCGGGAAAACGCTGCGCCTCCATCAGGCCCTGGCGGCCACCGGTGGACGCCCCGACGAAATACGCGTAGCGGGCCGGCCGGCCGTAAAACGCCTGCGTGAGGGCCTTGCCGACGACGGTCATGGCATGGATGCCGAGGTAGGCGTTGTCGCGGATCAGCTGCCAGTTGGGCCGGCCGTTCGCGTCGAGCGCGAAGCTCCCGCTGCCACCCTCGTGTCCGGTGTCGGTGGCGGCCGTGGCGAAGCCCTGCAGCACGGGACCCTTCAGGCTCCCGGGATTCCCTCCGACAAAGCCCCCGCCTCCGTTGCCGCGGAAGCGACCGTTCCAGTTTTTCAGGGGCAACGCCACCCACACGGTGACGCGATCCGAGGCGGGCGGGTGCGAGACCACCGCGGTGACCCGCACCGCGTTCTCCGCCGGCTCCATCGTGACGGAGGTGATCACGGTGTTCGGTAATTTCACCTCCCTCAGTTTTTCCCAGGCCATGACCGGCGCGGCGTCCGCATACAGCGGCGCGGGACGCTGGGGTTCCGCGCCGACGAGCGGATTGGAGAGGAGGAGTGACAGTGCGCCTATCCGGGCGGCGAGAAGGCAACGGAGAATTTTCATGGGGAGGGTAAAGTCGCGGGCGGCTGAGGGCCGGACGGACGCGGGGTGGTGGCGACGGTGAGCACCGTGGTGGGTTTCTGTCGCGAGTCGATGCTGTGGCTTGGTCGCGGACGATGCGGCGTCGGCGCAGGGGCCGGGCCGAAATGTGCAACCGCGATCGGAGGTGACCGGAGATTTGTGTCCGAGGTAGGCAGGCTCAGGTGGCGCACGACGGCCATTCAGCCCCGGAGCGAACTTACCGGCCAATCGCGGATGACCTTCATTCACGAGTTGCAGGCGTCGGCCCGACGCCACCCCAGGGCGCGCTTGTCTTGGAAGAAAGTAGGGACTCAAGAAGCACAAAAGGTTTGTAGATAGTTGTTTAAGGAAACTAGTTGAAAAACAGCAACGCCGTTGCAAGATTTCATGATGATTCCTAGGGGGAGTTATATCACGCGTGTTCGCAGGGCTTTGGGAAGGAGTCCAGTTGTTGCTCTCGTGGGGCCGAGGCAGTGCGGGAAAACCACGCTGGCGCGGTGCTTTTTGGACCCCGGTGCGGCTTCGTATTTCGATTTGGATGATCCGGCGGTGCGGCAGGCCTTTGAGCAGTCGATGAATGTGCTTCGCGGTTTGCGGGGTCTCGAGGTGATCGATGAAGCGCAGCGTCAGCCGGCTTTGTTTCCGGTACTTCGGGTGCTAGCGGACCGTCCGGAGCGCCCGGCGACCTTTCTGATCCTTGGCAGTGCGTCGCCTGAACTGTCGCGCCAAAGCGCCGAATCCCTGGCGGGACGCGTGGAGACCATCGAGATGCGCGGTTTTGATCTCCGGGAAGTTCCGGGAGAAACGCAGGAAGCACTGTGGCGAAGGGGTGGTTTCCCGCGATCGTTCCTCGCCGCGGACGAGCAGGAGAGCGCCGTGTGGCGGCGGAACTTCATCCAGACGTTTCTCGAGCGTGACCTCGCGGTGCTGGGATTCGGCCTTTCACCGGCGCTGATGGGACGCTTTTGGACGATGCTGGCGCACTACCACGCTCAGGTTTGGAACGGCAGTGAGATCGCGGCCTCGCTGGGGATCGCGCCCAACACGGCGCGCGCCTACCTGGATGCGTTGGAGCAGACTTTTATGATCCGGCGGCTGCAACCGTGGCATGCCAACCTGGGAAAGCGGCTGGTGAAGACTCCGCGGATTTATTTCCGCGACTCCGGCCTTTTCCACAGCCTTTGCGGCATGGAGTCGGTATCCGCGTTGCTCACGCATCCGAAGGTCGGTGCCTCCTGGGAGGGGTTCGCGCTGGAGGAAATCCTGCGCGCCTGGCGGCCCGCGCAGGCGTGGTTCTATGCGGTTCACAGCGGCCCCGAGATGGATCTGGTGATGGAGACCGACGGACGGAGGATCGGAGTGGAGTTCAAACGGTCGGACGCGCCGGTGGCGACGCGCTCGATGCACGTCGCCAAGTCCGACGCCGCACTCGACGAGGTCTGGGTGGTTTATCCAGGAACGCGGTCGTACGCCATGGCCGACGGGATCACCGCGCGACCGCTGGAGGAATGCGTTGGCGCCGCGCCCGACGCTGGTTGAGGCGGCGGAATACCTAGGGATCGCGACGCCGTGAAAACCGATCGTTCCGTCCACGTGGGCGTTTGGGTCGCGTTCGCCTTGCTCGTCGTGGTCCTGATCGGATTTTCGCGGTTCCGTGACGGGAGCGACATCTGGGCGGGGTGGATACCGGCGCGGGGGCTGCTCCAGCCGGATTACGCCGAGCGCATCCTGCAACGCGCCGTGTTCCGCACACCGGCGAACACCTGGTCCAACCTGGCCTACGTGCTGGTGGGGTTCTACGCGATCGCGTTAGCGTGGCGAGACCGTCGCCTTGGTGGGGAGGAGCGCGCGGTCGCCTATCTGCGGTCCACGCCGTCGCTCGGGTTCCTGTTCGGAGTGGCGTGCTGCTACCTCGGGCTGGCGAGCGGACTCTACCACGCGTCGCTCACGCGGTTGGCGCAGCAACTCGACGTCGCGTCCATGTACGCGCCGCTCCTCGCTAGCCTGGCCCTCTTCGTGGGACGCGCGGTCCGGAATTGGCGGAAGCGTCGTGGTGCGCCTGCTTTCGACGTCGCGCCCGTGCTCGTGCTTCTCGTGGTCGCCGCTTGCTGGCTGCTGTTCATATTCAAGTGGAGCATGTCGGCGAAGCTAGTGCTTCAGACTCTCATCGGCCTGCACGCGGTGGCGGGGCTCGTTGAGATTTCGCTCGGCCGTGGCGCGATGCCCGCGCGGTGGCTCGGCTTCTCTATCGTCGCGCTCCTGGTGGCTGTGGTCTGCCGCGAACTCGATGTCGCGCGGAAGTTCAGCCGACCCGACGCATGGCTCCAGGGCCATGCGTGCTGGCATGTGCTGACCGCCGTCTCGCTGGCCTGCGTCTACCTCTATCACCGGAACGAGCGGACCGAGCGGTGAAGAGAGCCTTGCGCGCGAATGCGGCGCCGCTGGTTTGCTGCGGCTTCAGGGCTAGCCGTGGACGACGCCAAGGGTCTGACACCGGGCAGAGTGGCCCACGGAATTCACGGAAGCCACGGAAACGGACGAGGGGCCCGAAACGCCCCGCGTTTTCCGCGTGTGCCCTGTGAGGGCCGGACGAAGCTGGGCCTTCCGCGGGCCCAGTCCGTTGCGGGTTCGAGCCGCATTTCATTACGCCGGAGCTCTGATTTCCAGATTCACCGCGTTCTCCGTTACCTCCGTTGGCTCCTGTTGCCGGGCCCGGGAAATTCGGCGTCACGGTCAACGTTTTGATCGCGGCGCGTCGACGGAGAGATGGCAGGGCTCCGAGTTCACTTCGAACCACCGGCCGTGGCTTATGGCTTTCGGATCCCGCCGGGCACCATCGTTTGCTCACCGCGGGCGGCTGCCTCGCGGGCGTGGGCGCGGGCTTCGTCGGCCCGGCCGACTTGCTGCAGGGCGGTGGCGAGGTCGTGGTGCAGGCCCGGCAGGGCCGGCTCAAGACGCAGCGCTTCGCGGAAGCGGGCGATGGCGTCATCGGGCAGGGAAGCCGCCAGAAGCGCGCGGCCGTAGGCTTGATGCAGCGCGCCGGAGTCGGGCTCGATCGCCACGGCGCGTTCGAAGTGGGGCCGCGCCTCCTGCCAACGCCCGAGGACCGCGAGGGCGAGG
>JAURJO010000373.1 GCA_030832235.1 Verrucomicrobiota bacterium | reverse complement strand
GGGTGCCGCGGACCTGAAGACTCCGATACTCCGCGAAGTCGGCCGCGACTTCCTGGCGTACCATCCGGTCGCGCTCGCAGTCTGCCAGTGCGCTGCGATCGAGCAGCGGATGCTTCGCGATGAGATCGCGCTGCAGACTGGGCGCACGGTTCCCCGCCTGAAAAAGCGCATCCAGCACGTCCCAGAACTTTCCCTGCCGCAGCGCACAGCGCGCGAGCGGAAAAACCGGCGAGAACTCCTCGGCCGGATCGTCCGCGGCGTTGAGCAGCACCCACTGCACGCGGCCCGACGCGATGTACTGCTCGCGCAGCCGCGGGAAGGTCTGCTCGTGAAACGCACGGCAGTGCGAACATTTGAAACTCGAAATCTCGACGACGACCACCGCTGCGCGTTCCGACCCGAGCGTGGGTCGGGAACGCTGGGCAAAGGGCGGGCCCAGTCGCGGATCATGGCCGGCATCCGCCCGGGCCGGGTCCGCCGCCCGAGCCGGGAGCGCCAGGAACGCCCAGAAGCCGGCCACCAACGCGAACCATCCCCAAAGCCGCCGAAAGCCCGATTCGCCGCACGCAGAAGGCAGGCGAAAAGGTACGAGGGGCGAGAACGCGATTGGCATCAGCGGGGGGGACGCGCTGGCAAGAGCAGCGGGGAATCCGCCGCCACACAAGCCAAGTGCGGGGCCCGGGATCAAAACATGGTCTTCACGCCGACGCGGAACATGCGGCCGACCTGGTCGAAGAGCCCCGGATCGGTGGGCATGGGCGTCGCACCGCCGGAGCGCGGCGCGTAGGTCGGGTCGCGATCCAGGAGATTGGCGATGTTCAGGTAGACTTCCGTGTTCCACCGCTGGCGGAACTTCGGCAGCCGGTAGGCGATCTGGCCGTCGAAATACGCCGTCGAGGGCACGTTGTTGTAGTCGGTCGTCACGCCGAGGATGCGAGTCTTGTCCCAGGTCATTCGGCCGATATAGCGCATCTGCAGGAAGGTCGAGACCGCGTTGCGCGAGTGGTTCAACGACAGGGTGCCGCGGACATGCGGCAGGGCGGAGGTGTCGCTCGCGGCGTTGGCGAGGCCGTTGCCCGCGATGTTGATGGTCGGCGCGAGGGGCGACACGCGCGTATACTCGTCGATGTAGCCGGCGATGGCGCGCACCGTGAGGTTGCCCGGGCGGGCATTGGCAAACCAGGTGTTGAGCGGCACGCGGTAGCTCGTCTCGAAGTCCACGCCGGTCGATCGCTCGGAGTTGAGGTTGACCGCCGAGGTCTGCGTGCGGATGACCGCGCGCGGGCTCGCCGTGGTCGGGCCGCGCGTCACGAAGGCGCAGAGCGGCGAAGCCGGGTTGAGGGAGCATTCCCGGACCGCGTTCTGCCCGCCGGCCACGAAGATGGCGTCGCTGATTTTCGTCGTGTAGAAGTCGACTGCGAAACTCGCACCCTTCAGCCACGCCGGCTGATAGACAAATCCGATGACCACGGAGTTCGCGACCTCGGGCTTGAGATTGGGGTTGCCGACGTTGAGATTGGGCACCGCTTGAAACGTAAGGCCGGTGCCGCCGGCGAAGTTGTCGCTGATGTTGCCGTTGGTCTGCCGGCCGGCGGAGAATAGCTCGTTGATGTTCGGCGCGCGGATGTCGCGGGAACGCGACGCCCGCAGGCGCAAGTCTGGGACGGGCTGCCAGACCACGCCCACTTTCCAGGTATTCGCGTCCCCGCTGGTGTCGTAGTGAGTGTGACGGCCCGCGAGATTGACCGACATTTTCTGCGCGAGCGGGACATCCTTGAGCAGCGGCACCTGCGCCTCGATGAACTCCTCCATGACCGTGTCGCGGCCCGAGAAGGGCTGGTTGTTCGCAAGGCGGTAGCCGCCGGCGATCGACAGCTCATCGACCTTGGTGGTGGACTTGACACGGCGCCAGTGCGCCCCGGCCGCGATCGCCAGCGGCCCGGCCGGCAGCGAGAACAGGCTGCCGGAGATCTTGGTGTCGGCCACGTCCTGCGACGTGCGCTCGTCGAATTGCGTCCGACCCATCACGTAGTCGAGGGCGGCCCGCGACGGCGCGCCCGCACCGAAGGGATTGAAGGCCACCGCGCCGGGATTGGCCGCGAGAGCGCGCGGCACGATCTGCCCGCCGACGAGCACCGCATCGGCGGCCACCGCCATCCGGCCCGTGATGAGGTTATTCGAGATCGGGATGCTGATGTCGTTGGTGCCCCACTGAAAGGACGTCTCCCAGTTCCACTCGCCCAGCCTGGCGTCGAATCCGATCAGACCTCGCCGGTTCACGTCGTTCACGTGCGATTTCGTCCGGCCGGCTTCCAGCGTCAGCCGGTTCATGGTGAACGCGGTCACGCCCAGCGAGGTCATGCGCGCCACCAAGTCGGGCGCCACCTGCGCGAGAAAGGCATTGTCCCGCCGGATCGTGAGCAGGTGGGTCGTCGGGCTGTTCTGCTGGTCCATCTGCGTTTCGCTATAGGAGCCCTCGACGAAGAGCGTGAGGCGCGGGAGCAGCTTGAAATCGGCACGGAGAAACAGGTTTTTCCGCTCCAGCGGGCGCACGATTTCCTGCGCCGTGCCGATGCGGAAACCGTCGCCGCCGCTCTGAAAGCCATTCGTCGTGCCGACGGTCGTCGAGAGCCGGCCGTAGTCGTAGGGGCTTTGCGTCCCGCCGGGACCGAATTTGATGCCGCGGATCTGCGCGTTGTTCGCGGCGGTGCCGCCGACGCCGTTGACGATGTGCCCACCGGTGGTGAACGGGGAACGGATATCCGCCGCGCGCACGACCTTGGTGGTGTTGCCGGGCTCGGGAATCTGGTTGGTTTCCTCACGGCGGGAGGCGCGACCGTCGCCGTTCACGCCCTTGCTGACCGCATACTCAGCGCTGAGGACCAGATGGCCGCGGCCCTTCATGAAATCGGTGCCGTAGGTGACCTCGCCCTTGATCTCCTTGTTGTCGCCCTTCTGGGCCTGGCCCGCGACGAAGTGGGATTTGAATCCGGTGAATTCCTTGTTGAGCACGAAATTCACGACGCCACCGACGGCGTCGGAACCGTAGGCGGCCGAGGCACCGCCGTTCACGACATCCACCCGATCGACCAGGCCTTGCGGGATGAGATTCACGTCGATCTGTCCCGTCGGGCCGCTCGGTGTGAAACGCCGTCCGTCGAGCAGCGTGAGCGTGCGGGTGACGCCGAGCCCGCGGAGATTCAGGAAATTGGCGCTGCTGTTGCCGGTGCCGCCGCCGTTCGTCTGTCCGCCACCGGGCGCGATCGTCGGAAGCTGCTTTAGACCCTCGGCCATGTTGACCGGAGCGGCCGCCATCAGGTTCTCGTAGCTCACGACCAGGACCGGCGTCGGCGAAGTGAAGGTGCTGGCGCCTTTGATTTGCGAACCGGACACATTGAAAGTCTCCAATTTGACGAGGTCCGGTTCATTGCCGCCGGGAGGGATGCTTGCGGGTTCGGCCGAATCGGCGGTGCCGGCGATCAGCCAGGCGGTGACAAGCGTGAGGAGTTTGTGGGTTTTCAAAGAGGCGGGAGGTTCGGCTCGGACGGCCGGCGTACGGCCGGAATTGGCCGGGGTCGCCGGCAGTGGGGGTGCGCCGGACTCCAACCCCGGTCAATGCGCTGTATGACCGGGGCTTGTGGGAAAATGGAGCGGGCGAAGAGACTCGAACTCTCGACGTCCACCTTGGCAAGGTGGTGCTCTACCAACTGAGCTACGCCCGCAAAGCAGGGTGCAAGGAGTAGGCCCCGCTCCTCGGCCGTCAACTGCTATTTTTGTCACTACCGACCCCGTCCGTGCGGGTGCCCGTGGATGGCGGCGGGACGGTGGAGCGTGGCATGCTTCTGGCGAGCTTCGAACTCATGGTTTAGGAGGCGGGCGCCTTCGCGGGGGAAGGTCGGCTTGGCCGCGACGGGGGCCGGGGCGGTGGGAGACGACGCCGAGGGAGTCGGATTCATGATGACCTTTCGTTGGGCAGGCGGAGGTTCTCAGGGCCGCGCTGCTTGGGCACTCTACACCCATTCTGGCGGCAGCGAAATCATTATTCCGCCGAGCGCCGCCAGGTGGTTC
>JAURJO010000372.1 GCA_030832235.1 Verrucomicrobiota bacterium | reverse complement strand
CTGCGTGATCGACCCCCGGCTGCCCGCGGACTTCCCCTCGCTCACCATCGACCGAATCCGCGTGAAAGGCCTCGTGCTGTCCGTCACCGCCAGCCGCGAATCGATCCTCGTGCGTAAAGTCGCAGGCGAAACCAGCGGCTCCTTCACGTTGGCGGCACCCGGTTACCAAGCGGTCCCGCCCATCGACTGGGCCAAAACCGCGGAAGTGCGGCTGCGCAACATCCAACCGGCCCCGTAAGCACCTCAGCGCACCGACTCCATGCGAGGCGCCGTGCGCCGGAATTTAGGTCGATCCGATCCACTTCGGGTTTAAGGAGGCCTCGTGGATAAAAGCACGGATGGCTGGATGAGCGGGTTCTTGGGCGTGCTGATTTTCAGCGGATCCCTGCCGGCCACGCGCGCGGCGGTCCTGGATTTCGATCCGCTGTTCCTGACGGTGGCCCGGGCCGCGATCGCGGGCGTGCTGGCGCTCGCGCTTCTGCTCCTGGTCCGCGAACCGCGGCCTTCGAAGGCCGATCTTTCCTCCCTCGCGATCATCGCGCTCGGGGTGGTCGCCGGGTTCCCGCTGCTATCGGCCCTGGCGCTGAAGCACATCACCTCGGCGCACTCGCTCGTCTTCATCGGGCTTCTTCCGCTGGCCACGGCGCTGTTCGGCACGCTGCGCGGAGGCGAGCGCCACCGTCCGGCGTTCTGGCTGTTTTCCGCGGCCGGCAGCACGGCGGTGGCGGGATTCGCCTTGTTGCAGGGCTTTTCGCTTTCTCCGCTCGGCGACGGGCTGATGCTCGGCGCGGTTGCCGTCTGCGGCCTCGGCTACGCGGAAGGGGCCACGTTGGCGCGCCGGCTCGGCGGCTGGCAGGTCATCTCGTGGGCGCTCGTGCTTTCCCTGCCGGTGATGATCCCGCTCGCCCTTCTGCTGCGGCCTGCGGCTTTCACGGGCATCACGGGTCCGGCCTGGATCGGTCTCGGGTACGTTTCACTGTTCAGCATGCTGATCGGCTTCATTTTCTGGTACCGCGGCCTCGCGCGCGGAGGGACCGCGGCGGTCGGCCAACTGCAATTGCTGCAGCCGTTCCTCGGGCTGGTATTGGCGGCGACGCTGCTCCGCGAAACCGTCACCCCGCTCATGCTCGCGACGACCCTCGTGGTGATCCTCTGCGTGGCTGGAGCCAGGCGGTTCTCT
Organism: Verrucomicrobiota bacterium; assembly: GCA_030832235.1. GTDB lineage: Bacteria > Verrucomicrobiota > Verrucomicrobiia > Opitutales > Opitutaceae > ER46. Next base: position 2,809 of record JAURJO010000372.1, on the reverse strand, counting down.
ACGTGAACACAGGCCGGGCCGCGCCCCCGCGCGTGTTCCAAGTGGCCGGTTTATCCCGCCTCCATCCGGCTAGCTTGGACTGACGTCTTCATCGCTTTTGCGCAAAAGCTTCGAGCTGGGTGATGCAGGTGCCCCAGCCCACGAGGAAGCCCATTTCCTCGTGTTTCCGGCGGTCATCAGGATCCTTGTGCAGGCAGGCGGCGGTGTAGCGCGTTCCGTTCCCCTCATCCGCAAGGGACAAGACCGCGGTCAATGGCAACCACGGTGTCGTCGGTCGCCAACCGCCCGCGAGCGTCGATGTCCAAACGATACGCTCGAACTGCACGATTTCCAGGAAGCAACCGGGGTTATCGCTGGTGCCGCCATCAGGTCCGCGCATAAACGTGTGAAAATCACCCCCGGGTCGAAAATCGAAGGCGCGCACCTCGGTCGTCCAAGGTTTGGGGCACCACCATTGCGCGAGATGACCGGGGTTCGCCCACGCCTCCCAAATACGGGTCCGCGGGACGGCCAGGTAACGGGAGATTTCGAGTCGGGTGTTGTCTTGGCTCATAATTTTCGCCTGGCCCCAGGAGAAGCGCGATTCCCTGGGGGCGACACACGAAAAACTACCGCGCCCCGAAGGGATTGGGGAAGCATTCGTCGCTACAACCCGCATACCGCGAACAACAGATTCGCCTTTCGTCATTGGGTCAGGGACCCGGGTCCGGCCCGAAGGGTCAGCGCCTCACCCACAACCTATGACTCGCCCTCCCCTTGCCCTTTGCCCGTTTCCCTTTGGGCGGTTCACCCTGGCTTCACGGTCGCCGGATGGAAGGCGATGAGCGGCGGCGCCGGGTATCGTCTCAAGCCGGCGGCGGATCCCCGAAATGCGCGCGGTAGGAGGCGTAGGCGGCGCAGTCGGCGAGCATGGCGTCGATGGTCGCGGCGACCGGCTCGATCCGCGCCAGGCCGGAGAACACCGCCTTGTCGCCGATCGCGTTCTCGATCACGAACGCCGGCCGCTGCGTGATTTGATGGGAGAAAAAATCCCGCGTGGAAACGTCGATGCGCGCGGCGACGGCGGCGGACCGGGCGGCGACGAGGAGCTTGTCCGCGTGGAGCCGTCCCCCACCGGCCGCGACCGCCACCTCCACGGCCACCTCCATACGCCCGACCGGCCGGCCTTCCCGCTCGGCCGCGTGCGAAAGGGCGAGGCGGATTTCGTCGCCCGCGAAACCGAAGTCGCGCGCGGCCTCCGCGACGAAGCTCGCGGCAGGATACTCGCCGGGCTGCGGCGGATGATACCACGAGGCGTCGAGCATGAAGGGCGAACGCATGATGATCCCGCTGCGCCGGTAGAACCACGCGCATTGCTCGCGCGAGACCGGCCAGTCCTCCGGACGCATCCGCGCGATCCTCCACTGAAAGTCCACGCGGCAGGCGTAGCGCCGCTTCAAGTCCGCCCACGCCGGCTCGGCCCAGAAACACCACGAGGAACAAACTTCGAGGAAGTAGGTGATCTTCATGGAGGTAAATCCCGTTGCTGACCGCGCATGACCGGGTGGTCACGCACGATCCGCCGGAATTTCACGCCGCCTGTTCCGGCTTGGCGCGGAGCCTCAGGGCAACTCGTAGACTTCGACGAGCGCCTCGCCGGTGCCGCCGTCGGCGCCGCTGACCACCACGGTGTAGGAAGCACCGGCCTTCAACGAGGCGATCAGGGCGGCGTCCTTGCTGCCATTCGGCAATCCGAACGCACCGACCGAAGTGAAGGTCGACGCCAGGGAAGCATCCCAATTATCGTTGCTCGCGACCACGGTGTTGTCGCCGTCGTAAATCTGAACCTTCGGGTCCGCGAGGGCTCCGCTCAGGCCGAATTGCGCCAACCCGGGACCTACGCCCCGGAGAAGCAGGTTCTTGGTGCCGCTACCGCTGACGTTGAAGCCCACGATGAGGACGTCGGCGCCACTGCCCACACGGTTTCTCGTCGACACGTTGATGAGCCGGCTGGCGGTTCCTCCCGTGGCGTCGTAGAGCTCGACCAGCACGATGCCGGCTCCGGTGCCCTTGGCCTGCACGGTGAAACCGCCATTGATCGGCTGGCTGATGGCCGCGTCACGCGAACCTGTGCCGAAACCAAACGCGCCCACGGAGGCGAAGACTTTGGACAATTCGGACGGCCAGTCATCGTTGGCGGAAACCGGCAAGGCGCCCGTGGTGTACAGCTCGAGCTTCGGGTCCGAAAGTCCCGAAAGGCCGAACTGGTTGAGGGCCGGCCCGGCCCCCCGGATCAAGACCGACTTGGTGCCGCCGGCAAGGACCGCCCCCACGATCAAAGTCTGACCGGAGGCCATGGTCGTGCGCACGGATAGATTGGCCAGCGCGCTGGCGGGGGCCGGGGAAGTCGAAGGAATTCCGACGGTGACGCTGCTACTGAGAACGGCGCCGGCGGAATTGCGGATCAGGGCCGCGTAACTCCCGTTGTCGGAGGCCTGCACGTTGCTCAAAGTCAGGGAGCTGCCCGTCCGGCCCGGCAAGTCGACATCGTCCTTCTGCCACTGATAAGAGGCGTTACCCGAGGCCGACGTGCTGAGCGTGACGGAGGAACCCGGTGAAACGATCTGGCCCACCGGATTGGCCGTGACGGACGGGGCGCCGCTCGGCGGCTGGTAAACGGCATTGCCCGCCCCGGTGAAGGTGCCGTTGTAAGCCGTGCCCTTGTAAGTTCCGCGGTAACTGCCGCTGGACGTGTAGGTGCCGGTATTCGCGGACAGGAATGAGATCAGCACCATGCCCTCTTCGGTCTCCGAGCCGTTGGCATCGCTGG
>JAURJO010000371.1 GCA_030832235.1 Verrucomicrobiota bacterium | reverse complement strand
TAACCGCGGATTTCGCCGACGGTGCGGATGAGTGGGAAAGACGTTAAGCCGTCCCGAACTTCGCGACCTCCCCCACGGGGTCAGCGCTTTGAATGTTTTCAGACGCGGCCGTTCGGCCCGTTTTTAAACGTTCAACGCCCTGACCCTTTTGGCATTAAGGCTCAGGCGCGGGCATGGCTGCCGCCGAGGCGGACGTCCATCCACACTGCGAGGGCGAGCACCACTCCACGGGCGATGAACTTGGCCTCCGGGGCGACGGCGAGGAGCGTCATGCCGTTGAGCAGCGCCGCCATGATGAGGGTGCCGGCAAGAACCCCGAAAACCGTGCCGCGGCCGCCGCGGAGTGCGGTGCCGCCGATGACGCATGCCGCGATCGCGTCGAGTTCCATCAGATCGCCGACGGTCGTGGTCGAGGCGCCCGAGTAAGCGGTGGTCATGAAGCCTGTTAGCGCCACCGCGACACCCATCAGCACGTAGGCGGTGATCAACACCCGTGGCACCGGGATACCGGAGAGGACGGCGGCCTCCTCGTTGCCCCCGATCGCGTAGAGGTGGCGCCCGAAGGGCGTGTGCCGTGTGAGGAAGTACACGCCACCGGCGGCCGCGGCGAGGATCACGAGCGGCAGCGGTAGCCCGCGGAACTGGTTGCAGACCACGACCAGGCCGAATGTGCCGCCAGCCGCCGCGATCCAGCGCAACGCGAGCGTTCCGGCCGTCGCGACCGGGAGTCCGTGCGCGATGCGGGCGCGGCGGGAACGCCAGCCGGCCAGGCCGAGTAAACCAAGCACCGCCGCAGCTAGCGCCAGTCCGGCCGGGGCGGGAAGGTAGTAGGTGGTGAGCAGCGAGTAGAGGTTGTCCTGGTCGCCGCGCGTCACCGGCACGGTGGAGTTTTGGATCACCAGCCAGAACAGTCCCTTGAAGACCAGGAGTCCGCCGAGCGTGATGATGAACGCCGGGATGCGTTGCCGCACAATGAGCGCGCCCATCAGGGCCCACAGGATGACGGCGACCAGCGCGCCCGCGACCAACGCCAGCGGGGCAGGCCAGGCCCTCTGGGTGGCGAGCACCGCGGCCAGTCCACCGATCAGTCCCACGCCGCTGCCGACCGAGAGATCGATCTGTCCGGTCAGCAGGATCATGAACATGCCGAGGGCGAGCGTGCCCGTGATCGAGAACTCGACCAGCAGTTGGGTGAGGTTGCGCGGCCCAAGAAACGCGCTCTCGCGCAGCGCGAAGAACACGCAGATGCCGAGCAGGGCCAGCGGCATCGCGAGGGTCTGGAGGCGGGCGGGGTTTTTCATCCGGGGCAGTGGACGCTGAGGAAATTCATGAACGCCGGGGCATTGGGGGAAACCACGAAACGCACGAAAAGCGCGAAAGATGGAATCCGGAAGGCGCGGGCCGAAAACGGCAAGCCGGCGGAGCCAACCACGGTTTCACACGAACGAACACGAATGGCGTGCATTCGGGAATGGCCTTGGTGTAGCCGCGGCCGCACGCCGCGGACCATGCCGCGTGCTCGACGGACGGAGGCTTTTCCGGATCTCCCGGACTCTTGACCGCGGATATCGCGGATGGGGCGGATGGTAAGAAACCATCGTGAGGCTTCCCGCACTTCCGGTCTCCCTTTTCGATGATGGCGGTTGCGGAATGCGTTCCAAAAGCGCTCCGCCTAAGGTAACCACGGATCCAATCCCTTAGTCCCTCGAACCGTCGTAGGAGGTGAACCGCGAATGGACACGAACGAACACGAATGGCGTGCATTCGGGAATGGCCTTGATGTGGCCGCGGCCGCCCGCCGCGGACCATGCACGGGAGGTCTTCTCCGCGACCTCCGTTACCTCCTGTCGAACCCTGCCGCGTTCGCGCTCAGCGCTCCTTTCGCTCCATCCTGTCCGTGCGGCGCATGGCGGCGGCAAGGAGCGCTTCCTGGCTGAAATCGCTGCGGGCAAACACGCCGCCGACGCGTCCGCCCGCGAGCATCACGATCCGGTCGCTCATGCCCATGAGTTCGGGCAGTTCGCTCGACACGAGAAGCACGGCGAGGCCGTCGTCGGTGAGCCGATTGATCAATTCGTAGATCTCCAATTTGGCGCCGACGTCGATGCCGCGGGTCGGTTCGTCGAGCATGACGACCTTCGGTGTCGTCATCAGCGCTTTCCCCAGCACGACCTTTTGCTGGTTGCCGCCGGATAGCCCGGCGGTTCGTGCTTCCAATCCGGGCGCCTTCACGTGCAGGGCGTCGAACATCCGCTGGGTCTCCGCGTACTCCGCGGCCTGATCGATCCGGCCCACCGCCCGGGTGAAACGATGCAGGCTGGGGAGCGAGAGATTGAAGCCGACCGACTCCCCGAGCACGAGCCCGTGGCGCCGGCGGTCTTCGGTGGCGAGCACCAGCCCGCGCGCGATCGATTCCCGTGGATCGGAATCAGGATAGGGAAGATCGCGCAGCCGCACTTCTCCGGCTGTGCGTCTTCCCCACGCGCCGTACAAATGCAGCAACAACTCGGTTCGCCCGGCGCCCATGAGGCCGCCGATCCCGAGCACCTCGCCGGCGCGGACTTCGAGTGAGATATCCCGCAATGCCTCCCGTCCGTCGGGTCCGGTCACGTGCAGTCCATCGACCGCGAGCTGCACCGGACCAGTCGAGGCGGGCGCGCGCCGCGGGAATTGCTCCGTGATCTCGCGGCCGACCATGTGGCGGATGACTTCTGCGGCAGTCGCCTCCGCGCGCGGCAGGGTGGCGACACTCGCGCCGTCGCGCAGCACCGTCACGCGGTCGGCGATCGCGAACACCTCATCGAGTCGGTGTGAGATATAGATGCACGCGGTACCTCTGGCGCGCAGGCGGCGGAGATGCTCCAGCAACACCGCGACCTCCCGTTCCGTCAGCGCCGCGGTGGGCTCGTC
>JAURJO010000370.1 GCA_030832235.1 Verrucomicrobiota bacterium | reverse complement strand
CCAGTCGGTCTTCAAGCGCATCGACGAGATGAAGAAGGTCGTCGTCCTGCAGAAGCAGCCCAAGGCGTCCGACTACTACGACCCGTTCTTCGTGCCCGCCCTGGCTTTGCTCGTCGCCGCGGTGCTCGCCCTGTTCGGTCTGCGTTACAACCCGTGGTAAAAAAGAAGGCCGCCCGGGTGGGCGGCCTTCGGCGGGTCTTGCCGGCAGGCTCAGAAGCGGAACGTGTAGTTCGCCTTGATCTGGTGGGCAGACTTCAGGTCGTCGCCCGAATGCACGTCGTAGCTCAGGCCGGCCGAGCGACCGGCGCCCAAGTCGGCCTGGAGGCCGATGCCGCCACGGAAGATGTCCTGCCCAGCACCGTAGGTGTTGACGGTGAAGGAGGTCGGGGCGGTGGCGTCGGCGAAGCCGGCCTTGAGGTAGTTCCCAGTGCTTCCGAGGTTGTGCTCATAGGCTAGGTTGAGCGTGAGCGCGAACTGGGCGCCCAGCGGCAAGGTATAGCCCAAGCCGGCCTCGGCGAAGGTGTTGGACTGCGAGGCCTCGGCGACGGCGAGGTTCGCGCCCGTACCGGTCTCCGTGAAGGCGTCCAGCTTGGACGCGCTGTAGTGCAGGCCGACGTAAGGGGTGATGCCCCCGAGTTTCGCGAAGCTCAGGCGAGCCAGCGCGGTGCTGCCCTTCAGGCTCTGGTTCGCGAAGGACTGCCCTTGGCGCGAGCCGTCCGCTTCCATCCGGCTACCGGCGACGGCGAGGTCGAGGCGGGCGAAGTCCAGGTCGGTGGCGAAGCCGATGCCCAGGGACTGGCCGCGGCTCCGGGAACTGAAGCCTGGCGCCGAACTATCGCCTTGGTTGCGCGAGAGCAGCAGGGAGACGTGCGCGCCGCGGGAGAGCGCCTTGGTGGCGATCGCGTAGCTGGAATTGACGTCGTAACCTCCATTCATCGTGGTCGGCGAGGCCGTGAGGGTGGCCTGCTGCTGGTCGTAGCCGACCTGCACGTTCCAGCCTTCGGCCGCGGGCACGGCCGCGGTCAGGGCGCGGGTCAACTGGAGCGAGTTGCGCCAGGCCATGATCATCGAGGCGCCATAGGGCTCGGGGGAGAGCGCGTCCAAGGCGGTGTCGACGTTGGCCGCGCCGAGGAAGCCGAGGGTGGTGGCGCCCATCTCGCCGGAGGCGAGGAAGGCCTTGGCCGTCGCGGAGCCGGCGCCATTGGCGCGGAGCACCGTGGCCGAGGTGAGGCCGTCCGCATAGAGCGCGCCGGCGATGGCCTTGCGGTTATCGCCGGTCGTCAGGTCGGCGAAGGTCTGCGCTTCGGTCAGGCCCGAGCCGTGGATACGTCCGGTGGCGTTGTCGAAGAACACCTGGGTGGTCTGCGTGCCGCGGTCGAGGGTCGTGAAGGCCCCGGAGTAGGCACCGGCGCCGACGGCCAGGACGGACTGCGTGCGGGCAAGGTCGAAGGTGCTGCCTGTCCGGGTGACCTTCAGGTTGCTGCCGCTCTGGAAGGTCGCGGTGCCCGAGACGAGCACTTGGTCATGTTGCGTGCCCGCGGCGAGGCCCCAGACTTCGATGTCGAGCGTGCCGGCTTCGAGGTAGTTGCCGGTGACGTTGACCGTGCCCGGCGAGTTGCCCGGGGCCAGCGTACCGAGGTTCGTCAGGCCGCCGGTGATGTTGGCGTTGCCGCCGAGGGTGCCGCTCTTGAGGATGCGGACCGCGGAGCTGAGCGTGCCGTTGGCGATGAGCGTGCCGGCTTCGACGTTGGTGTTGCCCGTATAGCTGTTGACTCCGCCCAGGGTCAGGGTGCCGACGCCGTTCTTCCAGAGGCCGCCCGTGCCGCCGATCGCGCCGGAGACCGTGGTGTTCGCGGTGGTGTTGAACACCCCGCCGGTCCCGGTGAGGGTGACGTCATGGGCGATGGTCGCTCCGCTGGCAACCACCACGCCGCCGTTGCCGAGGGTCAGCAGGTTGTTGACGACGCCGCTGTTGCTGCCGGCCTTGTAGTTGAGGGCGATGAACTGGCCGCCTTCGACGAGGGTCGCGGCGCTCGCGCCGGTGGCGGCGGCGTGGTTCTGGGTCGCGACGAGGAACCACTTGCTACCCGCGACGCCGTCGTTCACGATCGCGGTGATGTCGATGATCCCGGAGTGTTCTTCGTCGATGGTCTGGAACAGGGTCGCGCCCGTGGTGAAGCGGCTGCGGTCCGATTCGAAGATCTGCACGGCGTTGGACTCGCGCAGGGCTTGCGTGGCGAGGGTCGGGTCCACGATCCAGTGCTTGGCGACGTACGCGCTGTTGCCCGGGTCCTCCTGGATGTAGATCAGGCCGTCGTTGCCGACCGTCAGGTTGTCGAAGCTGCGGGCCGTGGCGCCGTCGCGGCCGGTGAGGTTCTTCGAGTCGACGACGACCCGGATGTTGCCGCCGGTGGTGAGGATGCCGTTGGTGGCGTCGCTGTTGAAGTCGAGCTGGTAGATCTTGGAGGTGACCGTGACGTTGTTCATCGCGCTCCCGCTGGCGCCGGTGGTGGCGAGGATCAGGGAGTCGTGGTCGAGCCAATGGGCGTCTTCCGGCCGGGCGAACTGGGTCACGCCGGCGGCCGTCGAGGCGGCCTGGAATTCTGCGCCGGTCTTGGCGGCGATGGTGGCGTTGGTGAAGATCGGGGCGAGGGTGAAGGTGCCGTTGATGCCCGTGGCGTTCTCGAGGGCGATGGCGCCCGAGTATCCGACGGACGAGCTCGCCTTCACGCCGTAGACCTGGCCGTTCGCGAGACCCGCGCGTTCGACGGCGTTGCCGCTGTTGGTCTTGGTGCCGATGTAGACGTGGACTTCGCCCGGGGTGGTGTCGTCCGTGCCGACCACGACGGTCTGGAGGAGGTTGGCCGCTCCCGGGCTCGCGCCGTAGTTCGTCCGGGCCAGCAGGTTCTCATAGGAGTATTTGCCATGGTGGGGCAGCTCGTAGACCTTGCCCGCGTCCGCGCCGCTCACGATCCAGGCGAACGCCTTGCCCTCCGCGCCGGTCTCCTCGCCGTTGAGGAAGATGCGGCCGTTGTAGCCAGTTCCGGAAGTGGCGTCGTAGAAGGCGCCCAGCGCCGGAAGGTCGGCGGAGCAGGGGCGGAGGTAGGCGTACGCGGTGGCCGGCGCGGCCCAGGTGGTGCCGTTCCACATCATCTGGTTGGCCCGGGAAGTCAGGAAGTCACCCCCGGAGATGACCTGCCAGGTTGAGGTGTTGATCACCCACTTGGAGACGAAGCCGCCGGCGGCGCCGTGCGCCCGGGTGGTACCCAGCAACGTCGGGTCGGAGGAGCTGACGGTGCCGATCTCATGGTTGGCGAGAAGGGTCAGCGTGCCGTCGCCGTTGCCGAAGGCGCCGAGCCCGTCGGGGATGCCGGCCATCTGGTAGCCACCGATCGCGTCGCCGACCGTCAGGATCGAGGTCGCGGACCAGCCCGGCGAGGTGGGCGTGAGGTAGGGGGTTTGACTGCTGGACGGGCCGGTGATCAGGCTTTGGGCGGACAGCGAGACCGTGGCGGCCGCGGCGAGGAGGAACGTGCGTGCGATGTTTTTCATGGGAGGAGATGGGCAGGTTAGCCTCCCATCTCGGCGGGATGGCGTCAGGAATGCGTCGGCTCCGTCATACACCGAAAGGTTGCATTCGCCGCATTTGGCATAAGCGCCGCGGCGTCGTTTGACTTGTCGCCTGAGCGCAGCCGTCTGGCCGCCTCGTTCGTCACCTGTCCGAAACCTTTGCGCCGGCGCCGGCTTGTTCGACGGACTCAGGCTGACCTTGCCCCAGTCATCCTCACCAGATGCGGACGCGCTCCGCGGGGTCCAGCCACATCGCATCCCCGGGCTTGGTGCCGAACGCCTCGTGGAAGCGGTCGGTGTGCCGGAGGACGACGTTGATCCGCTGCGCCGCCGGCGAATGGGTGTCGGAGCGCAGCTGCTTGGCCAAGGTCTCCGCCCGGACCTGGCCGGCGAAGCTGAAGGCTTAGGCCAGGAAGAAACGCTGCAGGGGCGTCTGTCCGTCGATCTTGCGCCCCGAGCGGTAGGCCTCGGTCCGCAGGAAGGCGTCCAGCGCCAGTTCGACGCCTCCGAGGTCGGCGATGTTCTCGCTGAGCGTCAGGCGGCCGTTCACGCGCAGGCCGGGGAGGGGCTCCTCGCGGTCGTAGCTCGCGATCAGCTTCTCGCAGCGGGCGCGGAAGGCCGTCACGGTCGCCGGGGACCAGCCCTCCT
>JAURJO010000047.1 GCA_030832235.1 Verrucomicrobiota bacterium | reverse complement strand
TCCGTCCTATGATAACCATTCACGAACGTTCGTGATTCGTTTCCCGCAATAAAGGGTGAATACGACAGAAACACCCGTCCTCGGGGTATTGGGATACGCTCCCGGTGATTCTTACGGCTTGAGCTGTGGCAAAATCGCCGGACAGGCCACGTCACGGAACGAGCCACAGGTACGCCAACCAACTCGCTAATGTGCCGGCGGCGGCGATGAGGAGGCCGTTCACGACGTGCCGGCGGAGGAAGAGGATCAGGACCAGGCCGGTGACGGACACGACGATCATCAGGATCGCGGAGAGATCGACTAACAGCGACCAGCCGGCGCCGGAGTCACGCCCTTTGTGCAGATCGTTGATCACGGCGACGAAGCCCATGCGGGTGACGCTCAACTCGTAGGCTCCGGTGGCGCGGTCGACCAGCGCTTCGGCGGCGTAGCCCGGCCCGCGAAAGCTGGCGGAGCAGCGTTCGTCCTCCACCCGGAACTCCCCCAGCAACCCGCGGACGCCGTGTTCGCGCCGCAGGTGCTCGACGACTTCCAGCTTCGCGACGCTGGCGACGCCGGTTTTCACCCAGTCCGCGGAAACGGCGCCTTTGGTCCTGGTGGTGGCGGCCTGATCCGCGAAGAACCAGTCGGCGTGGTTCAGGGTGAGACCGGTGACCGCGAAGAAGAACAGGATCCCGAAGCTCGCCATCGAGACGTAGATGTGGAGCCAGCGGATAACGACACCGGCGCGCGTCCGTACGCTGCGGCGGGGGGCGGGGCCGTCCGCTCGCGGGTCCTGGGATGGGCTCGGTTGCACTTCAGCGTCCGGCGCGGCGCGCGCGGTAATCGACCGCGACGCCGGAGAGTTCGACGTTGGCGGGCAGCTCCAGCTTCGCGGGGCTGCTGTTGCAGACGAGGTCGCCGCTCACGAGTTGGTGCGTGCCGTGTTCCCGCGCCGCCTCGATGTAGATGGTGTATTTGCCGGGCGGCACGGGCTTGCCCTGGTTATCGCGTCCATCCCAGCGCACGCTGTAGCGGCCGGGCCCGCGCGTGGCGCTCGAAACGGTTGATACGATCGGTGCGCCCTCGGCGAGGGAACGCAGTTGGTCGCCGCGATACCAGGAGCGCAGGTCCGGCAACCAACGATCGCCATGATACCAGAGCGCGAGCGTGCGGATGGGAAAGTGGTCCTGGTCCTCGATCCAAACCGCCACGAACGGCCGCTTGGCGCGTCCGCCCGCGGGGCGTGCGATCTCGAGGTCGACCACCACCTCGTAATTGGAATCCCAGACGCCGGCTTTGTTTCCTCCGGGTGCGGCGGTCGCGGTTGCCGGCGCGGCGTGGACGTTGGCGCGTGGAGTCGCCTTTTGAGGCGCTCCGGTCTCGGTCCAACCGGGGCTGACGACGCTTTCGCCGTCGGATGTGATGATGAGGCATTCGGCGCCAGCCCGGGAGGCGACCAACGTCAGACCCTCGGAGGGCGACAACACACAGAGCGCGGTCGCCAGCGCTCCCGCCTCCACGGCGTCGGCGGCGGTGACGGTGGCGCTCCGCACATGATCAACCGGCCGGCCGGTGCGGGGATCCACGAGATGGGAGTACCAGCGGCCGTTGATCGAGACGCCGCGCCGGTAGCCGCCGCTCGTGGCGACCGCGCGGTCACTGACCCTGATCTCCGAGAGTGGCGCGTCGGTCTCGGCGTCGGCGAGCGGGTCAGTGATCGCCACGGTCACGGCCTGGGAGCCGCGCACGAGAACGTCACCGCCCAGATTGATGACCGCCCCCGCGATGGGCGCGGAGGCCAGCGCCGCCGCCGCGGCCCGGTCGATGATGTAGCCCTTGGCGAAGGAGTTCAGGCGGAGTGGAGCCGCGGAAAGACGGGTGGCCGTGCCGGCTCCGGGGTTCAGTTCCCAGTGGCGAGCGGCGACCGTCGCCACCGCCGCGTCGATCTCCGCAGTGGACGGAACGCGGCCAGTGTCAGCCGCCGTGTGCCACAGGCGAACCGTGGTCTCGGCCGCCGCATCAAGCGCTCCGTGCGTGCGCTCCCGCCATTCGTCAAAGAGCGAAAGGACGTGAATCAGTTCGTTTGAAACGCGCCGCGGTTCCCCGCGCGTCGCTGCCCAGCGGCTGAACTCGCTGTTCGCGTCGTAACCGCTGAGCACCGCCCCAAGTCGGTCGATTTCCGCGAGCGCCGCCGCCTCGGCGCGTTGCGCGTCGCCCGCCTGCGTGGCGGCGAAGCGCAGTTCCAGCGAAGTGCCGAGTACGTGCTCGTGGTGGAAGGCGTGCCACGCCGGCTCGGGCGCGGCGGCCGTCAAGCCCGGCGCGGCGAACAGGATTCCGGTGATGGCGGCGAGACGGAGGCGTGCGAAACCCATGGCGTGCGGTGCGGGTGAACTTGGGTCAGTGGCGTTCCTCGTGATCATCGCGGCCGCGGCCGCGACCGCGCTCACCACCGCCGGACATGGAGCGGGCCAGCTGGATCAATTCCTCGCGCGAAAGAAATCCATCTTTGTTGGTGTCGCCGCGCTCCAGCATCGAGGCCATGCGTTCCGGCAACTCGTCCTTGGAGAGCTTTCCGTCGCCGTCCTTGTCGAACTGCATCATCCGCGAAACCATTTCCTCCGGATTCGGTCCACCCGGACCGCCGGGGCCGCGCGGTCCGCCCGGACCACGACCCTCGAACGAGGGTCGCACTTCATCCTCGGTGAGCTTGCCGTCGCCGTTGCGGTCGAGTTTGCGCAGAGCCCCGGGGGCGGCGGTGAGTTCGGCCTCGTCGATCACGCCGTCGCCGTTGGCGTCGAGCGCGGCGAACAGCGGGTTCATGCGCAGGGGAGGCGGACCGCCTTCACCGCGACCGCGGCCGCCCTCGGGGCGACGATCCTGGGCGTGCAGGGACAGGCTTAACGCGGCGAGCGCGGCGGTGAGGAGCAGGGTGTGTCGTGAGGTGCTTTTCATGATGTGTTGTGGTTGGCGGGCAGGACGGGGCGGCGGTGGAGAAGTTAAGGCATCGGCCGCTTTTTCCCCAGGACGCATTTGTCCCGACGTGGGTCGACAAATGTCCCACGTGCCGGTGTACCGTTACGAGCATGCCTGATTCACCATCCGTTGTTCCTGCGCTGCTGGCCCCATCGGGAGCAGCGGTGGAACCCCGATGCGAGTTTCTGGGTTGGGCGCTTCCGTGGTCGCGGATGTTTGCCGGCTGGTTGGCGGCGGAGCCGGAGAAATTGCGTCGCCGGCTGGTCGTGGTGCCGACACGCGAGGCCGGCCGGCGCTTGCGGGAGTCGCTGCTGGCCATGATCGGTGGCGGCGGTACGGCGGCGATGCTCGGGCCGCGGCTGGCCATGCCGGAGGATTTTTTCCGGCCGGCGGAGCAATTGCCGGAGTCGGTGCGGCGCGCCGGCTGGCTGCGGGTGCTGGAGGAAGCCGCCGATACGGATGTCGCGAACGTGTTCCCGGGAGGTCTGTCGGGCCGCGATCGCGAGTGGCGCGTGGCCGTCGGGCGCCAAATCGAGGAGGCGCGGGACCAACTTGGCTCCGGTGGTTGGGATTTCGCGGCCCTCGTGGAAAAAGTACCGGAGGAAGCGGAGCGTTGGCGGGAGCTCGCGGCATTGTCGGAACGGGTCACGGCGTTGTGGCGCGAATGGGGTTTCGCGGATGTTGTCGCCGAGCGTTGGCGGTTGGCGGCTGATCCCGCGCTGCCTCCCGGGGTCGATGAGATCGTCGTCGCGGGGGTGCCGGACCCGGCGCTGCTGGCCGTGCTGAGCTGGCAGGCGTTGCGGCGTCGCGGGGTTCCCGTCACGGTGCTGGTCGGTGCGCCCGTGGAATTGGCGGAAGCGTTCGATCCGTGGGGGCGCCCGGTGGCCGACCATTGGGCCGAGCGCGCGAGACACCAGCGTCCGGATGGTTTTCGTCTGGCCGTGGCGGCGGACGCCGCGGCGCTCGCGGGCGAGGTGGTGCGGTCGTGCGCGGGCAAGAGCAGCCTGGCCGTGGCGGTCGCGGCGGGAGACGCGGCCTTTGTGCCCGTGATCGAACGCGCGTTCCGCGCCGCAGGTTGGCCGGCCTTTGATCCCGAAAAGGCGCCGGCGTCGCGCGACGGCTGGGCGGCGTGGTTCGAGGCGGTGGCGGGAGTGATCGAGGCGCCAGGGGATTTCTCGACCCTTACCCGCGCCGCGCGGCATCCGGTGGCCTGGAGGGGAATCGCGGCCGAAGCGGGTCCGGCGCGGCTCGTGCAAGTGGTCGATGAGGTGTTGTTACATTCACCGTCGGTCTCGACGGCGGAGGCGCGTCGGGTTCTGGCGGAGGACGAAGACCCCTGGCGGCGTTCCGCGGCGGATTTCCTCGGCGGGCTGGAGGCGCGTCTCGGCGCATTGGCGGGAGCGGAGGTGAACGATCTCCCGAAACTTGTCCTCGCATTTTTTTCGACGGACGAACTCGAGACGGCGAACCGCGCGCGGGCGGAAATGCGGGCGTGGCCGGCCTTGCGTGCCGCGGGCTTCAAGGCGCAGGAGTTGTTGCACTGGCTGGGCTCGGCGTTGCAGTCCATTTCCCAGCGACCTGCGATGAGCGACGGCGTGCTGCCGCTGCAGGGCTGGCTCGAATTGGCGCACGATCCCGCTCCCGACGTCGTCGTGGCGGCGTTGCACGAAGGTGCGGTGCCGGAGGCGCCCGGAGGATCGCCGCTGATCTCGGAAGCGGTTTGTGAACGCATCGGGCTTCGCGCGCGGCGTTCACGGCTCGCTCGTGAGGCTTTCCTTTTTGCGGCGTTGGTGGAAAGCCGGCGGGTCGGCGGCTCGGTGACCGTGGTGAACGCCCGCGTCGATCCCGCGGGCGACCCGTGCCGTCCCTCGCGGATTCTGCTGCAGGTATCCGATGATGACCTTCCGGGCGAGGTGCTGCGCCATGTTTCGGACCGCGGACTGATCCCGGCGCCGCCCACACCCGCGACCTCGCGGGGCGGCTGGCGCCTACGGCCGCCGGCTTCGCCGCCGAAGCCCGAGCTCAAGCGGGTGAGCGCTTCGCGGCTGCGCGCGTACCTCGCTTGTCCGACGCGATATTATTTCACCGAGGTGATGGGCTGGCGGGATTTCGAGCCGGGCGACGGCGAACTGCCGGCGGCGGCGTTCGGGGATCTGATCCACGGCGTCCTGCGCGAGTGGGGCGAGGACCGGGCGGCACGGGAGATCGCGGATGCGGACGCATTACGCGCCGATTGGCTGCAACGCCTCGCGGCGGCGGTGGAGCGGCGGATGGGCGCGGAGCCGCCGGCGTTGCTGCGCCTGCAGGCGCTGTCGGCGGAGGAAAGGCTCGGTGCGCTGGCGATGCACCAAGCGGAGCAATTCCGCCAGGGCTGGCGGGTCGAGGCGGTGGAGTTGGCGATCGAGGATTCATTCTCGCTGGAGGGCGTACCCGTGAAGGTCGTGATCGACCGGATCGACCGCCACCTCGATGGCCGCGTGCGGGTGGTGGATTACAAGACCGGCGCGCGCGATGAGAGCCCCGCCAAGGCGCATTTGCGTGTTTGGAAAACGGAGACGTGCCCCGCCGCGCTCGGGCCTTTGGTTGATCACGATCGATTGCACGGCGCGGGATGGAGCAACGTGCAGTTGCCGCTGTACGCGGAAGTGGTGCGGCGGGCGTGGTCGTTGGAAAAAATGCCCTCGGTCTGGTACGCGTGGCTGCCCCCCGCGGTGAGCGACGCCGGATTCAATGAGTTCGTCGGGATGGAACAGCTGATGCCGTCGGCGCTTACATGGGCCGGCGAGGCGGTGCGGCGGATCCGGTCCGGTATTTTCTGGCCACCTGCCGCGGAGGTCGCCTTTGACCGCTTCGAGGCGCTGGCGCCGGAGGGCTTGCGGCAGGCGCTGGGACCCGAGTGGGAGAAACTGCTCGCGGGGCCACCGGAGGTCGCAACATGAGAGGACTCCAGCACACCCTGATCCGGGCTTCGGCGGGCACGGGGAAGACTTACCAGCTCGCGCATCGCTTCCTCGCGCTGCTGCTGGTGCAAAGGGCGGCGGTTAATTTGGCGCCGGAACGGATCGTCGCCACGACGTTTACCCGTAAGGGCGCGGGTGAGTTCACCGAGCGCATCCTTGAACGGCTCGCGTCCGGCTCGGAAGATCCGGGCGAGCACCGGAGGCTGTCGGCATCGTTGCAGGTTTTGCTCGAGGGCGACACGGCGCGCGGGGTTTCCGGACTGCTGCCGGGGGCAGGCACGGATGTTTCCTCGAACGCGTTGCGGGAGGCGTTGGTGGCGGTGGTCGGGCGGCTGGACCGTCTGGCGTTGGGAACCATCGACTCGCTCATGGCGCGCGCGGTGCAGACGCTCGAGTTCGAGCTCGGACTCGGCGGCTGTGAGATCCTCGACGAATCCGCGGCCGAGCGGGAGCGCGAGCGGTTGCTGGGGGAGGTCTTTGCAGGCTTGGAGACGGAGGAGCTGGGAGTCTTCCATCAGGCGATCAAGCGGGCGTCGTTGAAGTCGGCGGCGAGCTGGCGCGACGAGTTGAGGAAGTTCGTTGAGCGCGGGCACCGGTTGCTGGACGTGCTGCCCGAGGCGTCCGCCTGGGGAGCGGGCCGCAGTGGCGCGGGGGCAGGGGGGGATTGGCGTCGAGACGCAGAGAGGCTGATCAAGGTGGTTGAGGCGGCGGAGCTCACGTCGTCCCTCGTCACCAGCGGACTGGTTTCATCCCTCAGCTGGATTGCCGCGCGACGGCCGGGGGCGGCCGGCGACGAACCGCCGTCATGGCTCAAACCGGATGGCCGGCTCCGGCTTTTGCGCGACCAATGGCCGGAAACGTGGGAGTGCCTGCCGAAAGCGAACTCGAAGACGCCTTGCGTGGTCCCGTCGACGATCATGGGCCCGTTGGGGAGCATCGTGGGTGCGTGGCTTACGGCGGAACATGCGGAGTTGTGCGAACGCACGGCGGCCTTGCACGCGGTGCTCTCGCGTTACGACGAGGCTTACGATCGCCTCGCGCGGCGGCGCGGCCGGCTGGCATTCGCCGATCTCGCGCGGTTGCTTGATCCCGGGCGCGGCGGCGCGTTCGGATCGGAACAGGCGCTGCAGGCCCTCGCGTTCCGCTGGCACCAGAGTTTCGACCACTGGCTGGTGGATGAATTCCAGGACACCAGCCGTGAGCAGTGGCGCGTGCTTGAGCCGTGGCTCGACGAGGCGTTGCAGGACGACGCAGGGACGAAGTCGGTCTTCGTGGTTGGTGACACCAAGCAGTCGATCTACGGCTGGCGCGGCGGAGAACCCCGGCTCTTCGACGATCTGGAGGCGAATTACCCCGGTCGCTTCGCGGCGCAGGAGCTTGCGGAGTCCTGGCGGTCGCGTCCGGCGGTGCTGGAGTTGGTGAACGCGGTGTGCTCGCCCGAAAGGAACCCGCGCCTGCGCGCTCCGGATTCCCTGCGCGCGGCGGCGCTGGCTCGCTGGCGTTTCCAGGAGCACGTCGCGGCGGAAAAACTCCGCGAACGCCCGGGCTACGCGGCGGTGCTCCTGGCTCCGGATACCGATCGGGACGATTCGCCATCGGCGGCGAGCGGTGACGCCGAGGAGGGTGAGCGCATGGCGGGGCAGGCGGCGGCGATCCGGGACGCGTTGGAGCGGATTCGACCGCTGGAGCGCGGTCTTTCCTGCGCGATCCTGGTGCGGCGGGGCGCCAACGCGCAGGCGGTGGCGGCTTGGCTGCGCACGCACGGCGTCGCGCAGGTCATGGTCGAGGGCGACTGCGCGCTGGCGGAGCAATCGCCGGTCGTCGCGGCGATTGTGGACGCGTTGCGGTGGCTGCTTTCACCCGGACACCGCTTCGGCTTCGGGCACGCGTCGCTCTCCCCGCTCGGGGAATTGTTGCGCGAGCCGTTGGCCGGCGCCGGCGATGCTTCGGAAGCGGCGCTGTGGCGGCATTGGTCCGCGCGGGTGGCGGCGGAGGGTGCGGCCGCGGTGACGTCCCGTTGGTGTGCGCGGCTCGCGGCGGCGGAGCCCGATGCGCACGTGCGCTTCTGCCTCGGGCATCTGGATGAACTGGCGCGAGGGGCGGGACGCGGACTGGAGTTGTCCGATTGGCTGGAGGCGGTGCGGCGGCTCACCGTACGGGAGACGGCGGCGCGCGGCACGATCCACGTGATGACGATCCACAAGGCGAAGGGCCTCGGGTTCGATGTCGTTTTTCTGCCGGATCTCGACCTGGGATCGGGTTCACCGCCCTCGTTCATGATGCTGCGCGATGGTGACGGACGGCCGGTCGGGTGTGTCGCGCATCCGCCGAAGTGGCTGCGCGGCTGGATGCCGGATCTGGAGCAGGCGGCGGAGGCGGAGGACGCGATCCGCCAGCACGAGGCGCTGTGCGTGCTCTACGTGGCTCTTACGCGGGCCAAGGAGGCGACGTTCGTGATCATGCGCGAGACGGCGCGGGGTCGGAGAGCCGAAGCTCGGGATTGGGTTCTCGGCGGCCTTGGGATCGCTCAGCCGCCGCCGGATGAGGTGTCGGCCGATGGCCCGTGGGGTGCCTCGGTTCTGGCTTGGGAGCGGGGCGCGCGCGACTTCGCGGAAGGATTGGAACGCGGGGACGGGGCCGGGCCGGTCTTGGCCGCGCCAGCGCTGCTGCCCGCCGAACCGCGGCGCCGGCGGATGCGGCCTTCCGACGCGGGGCACGCCACGGGGCCACGGTCAACCGTGCCGGTGGCCGCGATCGTGGCTGCGACCGATTACGGCACCGCGGTGCACAAGGTCTTTGAGCAAGTTGAGTGGCTGGGGCAGGAGTTAGGGCTAAGCGGTTTGGAATCCGCGGTGGCCGATGTGCGCGCGTGTCTAGAGCGGCCGGACGTGGCGGCGCTTTTCCACGCGCAGAATCCGCAGGACGAGGCGCTGCGCGAGTTGCCGATCGAGTTTACCGACGCAGGTGAGTGGTGGAGCGGCGTGATCGACCGTTTGGTGCTGCGCCGCGATAAGTCGGGAGGAGTGCGCGAGGCGCTGATCATCGACTTCAAGACCGACCAGGTGCCGGACGCGGACGCGCTGCGCGAGCGTCACGCCGGGCAACTCGCCGCCTACCGCCGCGCGGTCGCGACCGCGTTGAAACTCCCGTCCGATAAAATCAAAACCGTACTCGTGAGCACGCGGCTGCGGTGCGTGGTCGCAGTCTGAACGCTGGCCTGGATGAGGACGGCCAACCCGCGGGACACAGGGATCACGAAGGACAACCCGGGGTCACGGAGGCAGGTCGCAGGGAATGTTCCGTGTTTTCCGAGTGCTCCGTGGGCCAAGTGGATTGGATCGGTGCGGTCACCACGAAGGGCACGAACGCGACGAAGCGGAGTCGGGGCCGCGGAAGGCGCGGAACACGCGGAACCCAACCTCCGGCCTGCGGAGGGTTCAGAATTTCACGCCGGCGGAAAGTTCGCCGGTCCGCGGCGTCTGGTAGATGCGCTGGAGGATGTGTGCCTGGCCGCGGCCGTTGTCGACGGCGCTGGCTGGGGAGGGGACATCGTCGTCCAACAGGTTTCTCACGCGGAAAGACACCGTCCAGTTCAGGTTCCGATCCCGCAGTCGCTGGCGCCACGCGTAGCTGACGAACGCGTCCGTGACGAGGGACTCGCGGCCGCGGAACGCGTTGGCGACATCGAAGGTCCCGCCCTTTTCGGGGTAGCCGATCGCGGCGGCGTCGCGCCAGCGGGCGCTGCCGCCGACGCGGGTGCCTTTCAACGGGCCTTGGTCGAAGGCGTAGCTCCCGACGAGATTCACGAGCCAATGATTGCCGCGCAGGCGGGCGCCACCGACCTGCGCCTCGTGGTAATTCAAGCGGCGCTCGATGCCGGTGATGTATTCGCCGATCGTCCGCGTGGCGTTGAACGCGGGGTTGGCGATGACCGAGCGGATTGCCGCGTCGTCCCGGACCGGCTTCACGAATTGTTCGTACCACGGGCGGGTGAACTTGTAGGTGTCGTTCAGCTTGGAGTCGTTATAGGACACGTTGACCATGAGGCGTAGTTGCCGGGTCGGATTGAGGGTGGCCTCGATCTCATAGCCTTGCGTGAGGTCCGACTCGACGTCGGTCCAGAGGCCGTTGCCGGGGTAATCGGTGAAGCGGGGAGAGCCGGCGACCTTGCCGCCGAATCCGTTTAGCACCATGCCCTCGAGGTAGCGTTCAACGTAGCCGTTCTGACGCGCCATCTCGATGCCGATGGCGCCGTCCCGCAGCGGATTCGAGATCCGGTTCGTGAGCTCGTTGTTGAAATAGTTGAGCTTCAGGATCACGCGGTCGGAGAGGAAAAAGCCGCGCAAGCCCAGGTCGTAGCCGCGGCCCTCCTGATTCGGCAGGGTGCGGTTGTAGACGTCGTAATTGGTACCCCCGGCACCCACTGTGTTCGTGGCGGTGTTCGCGAACGCGTCGAGCCACGGCGTGACTTTGACGACCGCGCCGTAGTTGGTGTTCGTGACCGACGAATTTGTCGCCGGGGCGAACGTCCCCTGGCCTTTGCCCAGGAAAATCCGGGTGACCGGATCCTGGGCGAAGACGAAGTTCCTTGAGCTGAGGTCGTCGCGCCGGATGCCTCCGGTGAGGATCAGCCGGCGGGAGAAGAGCTCCCACTGGCCGATCGCGGCGTACGACTTGGTGGTCTCGGGCGCGTAGACGGGATTCAGACGATGCAGAAAGGCCGAACGGACGGTCGGGATGATGCTCCCGGGAACCGCCGGATTTCCCGTCTGGCTGATCGCGGCCTGGCTCGGGATGAAGGCGGGGAACGAAACCGGCTGGCCCGGCGTGAGATAATAGCGGCGACGAATCTGGTTCTGGGTGTCGGAGAGGAGGCCGGAAGCCAGCACCGAGGTCGTGGTCATCTCCTCCGGCTGCTGAAAGTAGCTGTCGACGTGCCGGTAGTAGTGAAAGGCCACCGCTGTGAATTGGCCGAAGTCGAAGCCCTTGAGGGGCTCGAACCGGCTGAGGTCGAACCGGCGGGTCAAGGTCGCGCGGTACTGTTTCAACGTGGTTGCGCGGTTCTGCAGCGTGGCGTTGGACTCGATGTACGGCGTGGCGAAGTAGGGATTGAGCGGCTTGGAGGGGTCGGGGTTGTTCGCCGCCCACTGCGTGGGCAGGTAATAGTTGTTGTCGATGAACACCTCGTAGTCTCCGCGTTGCACCGGCTGCCAATCCTCGTTCTTCGAAAACTCGTATGCTCCCGCCAGTTCGAAGAAGGTCTTCTGCAGCACCTGCTGCTGCCACGACGCCGAGAACTTGTCATACGTGGTGTCGAAGTAGTCCGACGGCCCGGTGACGACGGTGTCCAACGGGAAGTCCACGCCCGGCACGCGGGTGGCTCCAGACATGCTCGTCTGGGCCTGGTTCAGACCGTTGATGAACGCTTCCGAACCCCGGGATTTGTAATTCCAGTTTTGCACGCCCAGCTGCGGCGCGTTCATCACGTAGACGAGGTGGTTGGTGGTCGAGAGTCCCTGGGAGACGCCGGTGATGAGGTTTCGGGCCGTGTTGCGGGCTGCCGTGGTGCCGGACTCGACCAGGGCACGGTCGATCGTATTCGCTTTCTGGAGCGGGGCCCGGGGGTCGTTCAGCCAGGCGGACACGCTGTCGTAGGCCAGGTAGGGGCGGGGGAGCAACTCGTCGATGCGGCCGGTCTCCGCGTTGAAATTGATCGTCGCGCCTCTGAAAGGCTGCAGTGTCAGATTCATGTAGGCGGAGTTGCGCCGCATGTACTGGAATTCGCGCGGCGTGCGTTGGTCGTGGGTGAGGGCGGCGAAGCGCAGGGCCACTTTTCGGGGGATGAGGATCCGGTTGATATCCGCACTCGCACGCCTGGAACCCTCCGAGTCGAAACGTAGCTCGAGGCCGTAGCTGTCGGCATCAAACCGTCCCGCTTTGTTGGTGGCATCGAGCCCGCCGCCGACCGAGCCCAGTCCGAACAGCAGGGAGTTGGGGCCCCGGGATTGGGTCACCGTCTCCGTGCTGAAATTGTCCACCTTGATGCGACTGGTGAAAAAATTATTCGTCAGCGACGAGGAGCGGAACCCGCGCACGGTGAAGGGAGTGCCGGTGCGGGAGGTGACGGCCTCAGGATCGGCGGTATCCCCTTTGTACGCTTGGGTGCTGGGAAGGAACTCCAAGGCCTCCTCGTAATTCACCGCGCCGATGTCGCGCATGAACTCCTCGGTGAGGATGGAGATCGGGTTGGCTAGATCACGCACCTTGGATTTCAGCTGCGTGCCCGAAAGTGTCTCCGAAGCGTAGTACCCTTGGTTGACCTCGGATCGGACGACGAAGGGATTCAATTCGATCGGGCCATCCTGCGCGGCGGAGCCAGTTGCAGTTGCGCGTGGAGCGACCGTCTGAGCGGGAGTTGTGCCGGCGAAGACCGGCAGAAGGAGTGCGAGGCAGAGTCGTTTCATCGTTGGAGAAGGTTGGGCGCTGATGTCCCCGGGCGGTTTTGTGGAACAGACCGGTTGGCGAAGCTAAGATTCATCCGGGCCAACCGTTCGAATGCAGCGATGCGCGGAAGGTGCAGGGCAGCACACTTGGCGCGAAGAAGTGACCGCTGGTGCCGTCTCCGAGGGCACGGAGGAGCCGGGCGTCACATCCACGCAGGCAAGGCAGGATCGGTTTGACTCCGAATTCATCAGACGGGGATGGGGTAGGACATCACGATCCTAGCACGTCGGCGTTCCAGCGTCTTGACGGGGAAAGGCGCGAATTTGGCGAAGTTGGCACAACTCACCACCATCGCGCACTCGCGCGCGCCCGGCCGTGGACGGGCACACACGTCAACCTCGCTGCGCGGCCGTGCGGACTGCTTCCGGCATTACGCTTACGCCCCGATGGGGTCAGGGCGTTCGTTGTTTATCTAGGTGGGGGCGCTCCTGTTTTTGGGAGGTTGGTGCAACGCTCCCGGTGCTGATTGTCATGACGTTACGCATGTCAGGCAGACATGCGTGCTGGTTCGGTTGCTGAAGGCTCTCAGGTCTCGAGGGTTGGGGGGGGCTGGTTTCGGGTGGAGCCAAACATTGAACGCCCTGACCCCTTAGGGATCGGGGTACTCCGCTCTCGCCAAGGGTGGTGGGAGCGTTCATAGCGTCCCGCTTTTCCATCATGCCGACCTACGATTACGCGTGCCAGGCCTGTGACCATCAGTTCGAGCACTTCCAGTCGATCAAGGCCGACCCGCTCGATAAGTGCCCGAAGTGCGGGAAGAAGAAGCTGAAGCGTCTGCTCGGAGCGGGCGCGGGGCTCATTTTCAAGGGCACTGGATTCTACATCACGGATTACAAGAAGAAGTCGGGAGGCGGCGGGGACTCCAAGTCGGGTGGCGAATCGAAATCATCCGGCGACAGCAAGCCGGCCGCGAGTTCTTCGGGTTCCAAGTCCTGAAGCCATGAGCGCGAGCCGCAAAGGGCCGACCGGTCCGAGTGGAACGGAAATCGCGGTGGCCGCGGTGCTCAGCCTCTTGCTGGGAGCGATGATCGGGGCAGGCGTGCTAATTTCCCAGCCCGTCGCCACCGTGAAGGAGTTGCCGCCGGAAAAGGATCGGCCGCGCGGCGCCGTGTATTTCATCGAGGGCGCGCGCGACTCCTCGAAATCGGCGGAAGCGATCCGCAAACGTCAGCTCTTCATGGGCGGCCAATCGATCTCCCTCAGCGAGGAGGAGTTGAACCTCGTCTTCGCTGCTCCGGCGCCCGCGCCTGGGGACAAGGCCAGGAAGCCCGAGGTCGTCATCGCGGGAATTTTCGCCGTGGGAGAGCCCAATGTCCGGATCGCCGACGGACTCATCCAGGTAGCCGCTCCGGTTCGCCTCACCGTGCCGGATCTGGGGTTCAAATTCATCGCTCAGGTTCGCGGAACGATGGTGAAAAAGGCGGAGGGTTTCGTTTTTGAACCGCGGGAAATGTACCTCGGCGGATGTCCCCTCGGTGCGATTCCTTTCTTGGCGGGAATGATTCGTTCTCGAGTCGGCACGATCGAGGTGGTTCCCGGTGAAGTGCGCGCGAACTGGGCGCGACTCGTCGACGCCGCGGTCGACGGCCGCCTCCTGCGCCTCCGTCTGCCGTGATCTTTCGGCAGGCTCTGCTGCTCGCGGGTATCGCCGCGCTTTGGACGCCAACCGCCCGCGCCGCCGCGACGCCGGTCCTCGTTCAAACTTCCTCGGGTCGTTTTGAGTTCGCCACCATCGATCCCGCCGTCGGCCATGCCGTGGCAGCGTTGGCGGAGGAGATGTGGCGCAGCCTCGAGAAACCGCTTGGTTTGCCGGCGGCCTTCTCGTCGCCCGTGTTTGTCCGGCTTCTGCCGGCGCCCGGTGATGGCCGCACCGCGGCTTTTGAAGTGAATCTGGAGCCCGGTGGGGTGGTTTCACTGTGGTGGCGCGGCGATGTCGGGGAAGATAGCCTCCTGCGACGGGCTTTGGTGCGCGGACTCCTCGCGCGGCTGGCGGTGTCGCAACGAGGGGCGGCCGCCAGCGCGACGCCCGCCGCGTGGCTGGAGCACGCCTGCGTGGCTTGGTGGCGGGCGCGATCCGAAGGGGCGCAACTCGATCTCGCCCGGCTCCATGCCACGAAAATTCCGCCGCCTTCGATCGCGGGCCTGCTTGACTGGCCCGCGGAGTCGGAGCCGGAACCGACGATTTCCGCGGCGATGTTCTGGCTGATGACGTTTCTCCAGGCGGAATCCGGACCCTCCGGGGAATGGGCGGGGTTTGTCCGCCGGCTTCTCGCCGGCATGGATCCGCAGGCTGCCTTGGCGGCGAGCTATCCGGGACGGTTTCAGGGTGCGCCGGCACGGGAACTCTGGTGGCAGACGGGGTGGCATCATCACCGGCGCCTGCGGGTACTCCCTGTGCAGGAAGCCGCGGAGTCGCGTGGCTTCATCGAAGTTCTGGCGCGATTTGTCTACGCGTCGCCGGACGGCGAGGCGGACCGCTTGGTGCCGTTGGCTGAGGTGCTGACACGTGGAATGGAACCGGCGGTGTCCGCCGATATCGCGCGACGGCTCAACACGCTCGGCTCGGTCACGACCACCTTGCATCCCTTTTACCTGAACGCAGGACTTTCGCTCGCCGATGCCTTCCAGGCCGCGACGTCGGGGAAACCGGTCCCTCGAGGTTTGACCGAAACGTTCGAGGCCGACTGGCGACAGGGGACGATTCTGGAGCAGGCCTCGCGTCGTGCACTCGATGCTCTCGAGGCCAAGGCGCGCACAACCGCGGCGCCGGACAAGGGGTAAGACTTGCCGGCGCGCGCGGCGGCGGGCGAGAGTTCCCGCGTGTCCCGGCACTTCAAGAACATCAGCCTCGTCGCGGCGGCGACGATGGTCTCGCGGGTGCTGGGGCTGGGACGCGACATGCTGGTCACGGCGGTTTTCGGCATCGAGGCGATTGCGTCCGCTTTCTACACGGCGTTCACGTTGCCGAATCTTTTCCGCCGTTTGCTGGGCGAAGGCGCGCTGACGGCGGCGTTCGTGCCGACGCTGAACGAGGAGATCCAGCGCGGCGGCCGCGGAGCGGCGTTTGACCTGTTGAATAAGGTCGCCAGCTGGCTGCTCCTCGCGAGCGGAGCCGTGGTGGCGGCGGGAATGGCGGGCCTGTGGTTCATTGGAGCCCGTGTGGTCGCGCCCGTTTCCGCGGGATTGGAGCCGGGTACCTGGGCGCGCTGGCTCGCGGCGGCGGATCTCGGCGTGGTTCTCTTCCCTTATCTCGTCTTCGTCTGTCTCGCGGCCGCGTTCAGCGCGGTGCTGCAGACGCTCAACCGCTTCCTCGAGCCGGCGCTTTCGCCGATCTGGCTGAATCTGGCGATGATCGGTTTACTCGCCGGTGGTGCCTTCGGCGGTTGGGCGGTGGACCAGCGCGGCGCGATGCTCTGGCTGTGCACAGGCGCGCTGCTCGGCGGATTTCTCCAGATGGCGGTACCGGCCGCCGCGCTGCTGCGCGAAGGCTGGCGTCCGAAAGTGGATTTCGGTCGGAGCGAACCTTTGCGGCAGATCGCGCGCCTGATGGGGCCGACCGTCTTCGGCTCGGCGGTGTACCTGATCAACATGGCGGTCTCCCGTTTCATCGGGCTGTCGTTGAACGATTCCGCCGTGGCGGCGCTCAACCTCGCGACGCGCCTGATGGAGCTTCCCATCGGGGTCTTCACGGTGGCGGTTTCAACGGTCGTTTTTCCGCTGATCTCGCGGCACGCCGCGGCTGGGGATTGGGACCAACTGGCCGCGGCCTACCACAAGGGAGTTCGGCTGATCCTCGCCGTGAATATCCCCGCCGCGGCCGGACTCGCTCTGTTGGCAGAGCCGATTGTGCGGGTGCTATTCCAACGCGGCGCCTTCGACGGCGGCGACACGCTGGCGCTCGGACCGGTGCTGCTCACCTACGCGCTCGGACTCCCGTTCCTCGCGTGGACCAATATCGTGCTGCGCGCGTTTTACGCGCAGAAGGACACCACCACCCCGGTGCGTGCGGCGGTGATCAGCCTGCTGGTGAACATCGCGGGCAGCCTGCTCCTCATGCGGCCGTTCGGGACGGTCGGCCTGGCCATTGCGGGCAACCTCGCGACGGTGGCGCAACTCGTGTACCTCCAATTCCGTTTGAAGCAGCGTAACGAGCTGCTCGGGGTGTCCCCGGTACTGCCGGATTTGCTGAAAATCGTCGTGGCCGCCGTGTTGATGTCGGTTGTGGTCGCATCGCTGGGGAGGGCGGGAGCTGGTTTCGCCGCCAGCGGCAGAACAGCGGAATCATTGCTCCTGCTCGTGGTGATCGGGGCGGGAGCAGTGGTTTGCGGCGTCTCGCTTTGGATTCTGCGCATCCGAGGTCGGGATGATCTGATCGCGATGCTGCGGAGACGCGGGGCGCGCGGGAACTGATCCGCCATGAAAAGCCGCTTCGACTGGTTTCAAGGGGGGCTCATCGCCGCGATGATCGTCGCATGGATGGCGCCCTCACCGGGCGCCGCCGGCGGCTGGTTGCGGCCGGAGTATCTCACCAAGGGTGCGGTTTCGCTGGGGTTTCTCCTGCAGGGACTCCGTCTCCCGTTCAGCGCCCTTCGTTCGGGGGCGCTCAACTGGCGGCTGCACGCGATCGTGCAGGGAACAACCTTCGTCGTGTTCCCTATCGTCGGGACCGCGCTCTTTTTCGCGTTGGAGGGCCGGTTGGCGCCGGAGTTGCGCGCGGGGATCGTCTATCTCTCGGTGGTGCCCTCAACGGTCTCGTCCTCCATCTCGTTGACCGCGGTGGCCCGGGGAAATGTGGCGGCGGCGGTCTTCAACGCCACGCTTTCGAATCTGGCCGGAGTCCTGATCACGCCGCTTTTGGTGGCGCTCTTACTATCCACGACCGGGGCGGCGCGTCCCGTGGGGCCGGTCGTCATCGACCTCGCGCGCTGGCTGCTGCTGCCGCTGGCGGTCGGGCAAGCGTTGCGGCCGTTGCTCTCAGAATGGGCGCAACGCCACAAGGTTTCGCTCGGGGTGGTGGACCGGCTGGCAGTGCTGCTGCTGGTCTACACGTCTTTCTGTGATTCCTTCGCGGGCGGGATCTGGTCCCGCCAAGGTCCGGGGGCCGTAGGGTTTATCGTCCTGCTCAGTGTCGTGCTGCTGGCGGCCGCTACGCTTTTCACGCGCGGGTCGGCACGGCGCGCCGGGCTGGGCCGGGAGGATCAGATGGCGGCGGTGTTCTGCGGATCCCAGAAGACGATCGCGGCGGGGGTGCCGATGGCGAAGGTGATCTTCGGTGCGCATCCGGCCCTCGGGGTGATGCTGCTCCCACTCATGATCTACCACGGCCTGCAGTTGTTCGCCGGCGGCTGGTTGGCGCAACGCTGGGGCCGGTCAGGCTGACTCCGGCGCGTCGCTAAATCAGATTTCGCCCAGCCGCACGCAGGCCGCCTCGCGCCCCGGGCCGGCAGGACGGAGGGGCGGCACCGCGGTGCGACAGGCGTCGGTCGCGTGGGCGCAGCGGGGATGAAAGGCGCAGCCCGGGGGCGGATTCAATGGGGACGGCGGGTCGCCGGCCAACACGATGCGCTGGCGGCTGCGTTCACGCTCGGGGTCGGGAACCGGAATGGCGCTGACGAGCGCGCGGGTGTACGGGTGGGCGGGACGCTCGATGATATCCACCGCGGCGCCGAATTCCACGATCCGGCCGAGGTACATCACGGCGACGCGGTCGGAGATGTGCTTCACCACGGAGAGGTCGTGAGCGATGAAGACCAGCGCGAGATTCATGTCGCGGCACAAACCCGCGAGCAGGTTGAGGATCTGCGCCTGGATGGAGACATCGAGCGCCGACACCGGTTCGTCGGCCACGATGATGCGCGGGGCGAGCGCCAGCGCGCGCGCGATCGCGATGCGCTGCCGTTGTCCGCCGGAAAACTCGTGCGGGTATTTGCGCACGAAACGCGGCGCAAGGCCGACGCGCTCCATGAGCGAGGCCACCCTCGAGGGAATTTCCTCCACTGGGCAAATGCCATGCACGCGCATGGGTTCCGCCAGGGTGTCGAAAACCGTGAGCCGCGGGTTGAGGGAGGCGTACGGATCCTGGAAGACCATCTGCAGCTCCCGCCGCGCGGCGCGTACCTCGGCGGCGGAGCCGGAGGTGAGGTTGCGTCCCCCCAGCAGCACCGTACCGGAGGTCGGCGGGATGAGCTGCATGATGGTGCGGGCGAGGGTGGATTTGCCGCAGCCCGACTCGCCGACGAGCCCCACGACTTCGCCGGGTGCGACGGTGAGGGACACACCGTCGACGGCGCGAACCGTGCCCACCTCGTGTTGGAAAATGAGACCGTGACGCACCGGGAAGTGCGTCTTTACCTCACGAAGCTCGAGCAGCGGTTCGGGCATGGTGGAGGCTAGATCTCCCCGGCATGGACCCGCCCGCACGCATGGGCGTGGTCCGCGGTGGCGGAACGCAGGACCGCGGGCGTGCTCGCGCATCCGGCCGTGGCGTGTTCGCACCGCGGCGCGAAGGGGCAGCCCGGCAGGGGGCGGGAAAGGTCGGGGGGCAGGCCCTCGATGGAGTAGAGCGCGGCGCCCTTGCGCTGCAGCCCGGGAATGGAGCGCTGGAGGGCGCGGGTGTAGGGATGACGCGGGGAGGCGAAGAGCGCGCGGGTGGGCGCGGTCTCGACGATCCGACCGGCGTACATGACCTGCACCCGGTCGCAGAGTCCGGCGACGACGCCGAGGTCGTGGGTGATGAAGATCACCGCCATGCCGAGCTCGCGCTGCCGCTGGCGGATCAACTCGAGGATCTGGGCCTGCACGGTCACATCGAGCGCCGTGGTCGGCTCGTCGGCGATGAGTAGCTCGGGGCGGGTGATCAACGCCATGGCGATCATCACGCGCTGGCGCATGCCGCCGGAGAACTCGTGCGGGTATAGCTGCATCCGGCGTCCGGCATCGTTGATGCCGACCGCCTCGAGGGCCTCGCCGGCGCGGAGGAGAGCTTCGCGGCGCGTCACGCGCTCGTGGATGAGGAGAGGCTCGATGAGCTGGTCGGCGATCCGCGCGTAGGGGTTCAGCGACGTCATCGGATCCTGGAAGATCATCGCGATCCGCTTGCCGCGCAGCCCGCGCGCCTGCGCCGGCGTGCACTTGAGCAGGTCGATGCCATCGAACACGGCGGAGCCACCCTCGATCCGGCCGGGTGGTTGCGGAATGAGCCCCATCAGCGAGTAGCAGGTCACCGACTTGCCCGAACCGGATTCGCCCACGATCCCGAGGGTCTCGCCGCGATCAACGGAGAAGCTCACGCCGTCGACCGCCCGGTAGACGCCGCTCCGCGTGTGGAAGCTGGTGCGGAGGTCGGCGACGGTGAGGAGCGGCACGGCGGGCCTCACGAAAGCAACGGACGCACGGCTGCCAACACCGTTTCGGCCTGAAGGTCGGCCAGCCGGCCGCCACCGGTCGGCGACGATCCTGGCGCTTGGAGAGTCACGCATGTCGCCGTGAAAACCGGCCCGGTGCGCACCGGATTCGTCGGCCCGAAAAGCCCGACCACCGGGACGCCGAGCGCGTTGGCGAGATGCATGCCGCCGGTGTCGTTTGTCACCAGGAGCCGGCAGGCGCGTAGCTTCGCCGCGAACGTTGGCAGGTCCGTCTTGCCCGCCAGATCACTGACCCTTTCCGGAGGAAAACCCGCGGCGATTTCACGCGTGAGCGCCGCGTCGCCCGCGGTGCCGAACAGGACAAATGAGGATCCCGGCAACGCGGCGATGAGCTCGCGCCACCGGGCGACCGGCCAGCGTTTTTCCGGCGTA
Source organism: Verrucomicrobiota bacterium (assembly GCA_030832235.1). Lineage (GTDB taxonomy): Bacteria > Verrucomicrobiota > Verrucomicrobiia > Opitutales > Opitutaceae > ER46. The sequence continues at coordinate 5,768 of JAURJO010000047.1, read as the reverse complement.
TTTTCCGAGCCGGCGATCAACCCGATCGGTCCTTCCTTGGAAGCGACGGCGGGAAACTGCGGCGTGCAGTCGATCTCGGCGGTCAGGCCGAAGTGCGCGAGAAATGCCCGCCAGAGCTCAAGTTGGTGCGTGCCGGCCTCGTTGAAACCTGCGGGGGGGGAGTAAGCGTGGGAGAGCAGCGGCCGAATCTTGCCGGGTCGAACGATTCCGAAGCGTTGACGTGACCCTGCCAGCCACGCCTCGAGGTCGCCGCGGAACGAGTTGGTGAAGAGCAGATGGCAATCGGGATGCTCCTCGCGCATTCGCCGGAAGAAGCGCCAGTAGCCCGCACCGCGCGGCGGCAGCGTCACGACGCGATCGGCCACGTTCCACTCCCGCAGCAACGCGGCGAATTGCGGACGCGCGATGAGCGTGATCTCGGCGTCAGGCCGGCCGGCGCGGATCGCGCGCAGCAGGGGCAGCGCCATCACCACGTCGCCCAGCCAGTTCGGCAGGCGGACGAGGAGCCGCGTCCTTCGCGGCAACCGCTCCAAGCCGCGGGCCGTCAGATCAGCCGCGAGCAAGTCGCGCTTCGATTCCAGCCGGAGGCGCTTTGAAGGCATGTCCTGGTGCCGCCAGCGGTCATGCGACCACAGCCACGAGGCGCAGAGGTTGTCGTCGCCGGAAAGGGTGCGTTCCAGCCAGCGGTTAAGCCCGAGCGTGACGGCGTTGGAGGTGCCGTCGTGCGCGATCTCATCGACGCCCACCTCGATCCGCCAGAAGCCGAGGCGCTGCGGGAACAACGCGAGGACGCGTGCGTTGAACTTTTCCGCCATCAATCCGGGCAACTCGGTGGTGGAGCAGACGCGGCCGAAAAGCGTGGTCAGCGCGCCCTGCAGGCCGGCGTTCTGGTCGAAGAGCACGCCAACGAAACCCCTCCGCCGAAGGATCTTGAGCGCCTCCGCGAAACCATCGCGCCGCGAGAGCAGCTTCATCCCGAAGCGCTCGCGCGCGGATTTCACGAAGGCATCCGCCGCGGGGTTGTCCAACGGACGATAGATGATCCCGAACTCGGGAAAGGGCGACGGCAGCACCAGAGGCTTGGCGGTCTGCGTTTCCCAGTAAGCCAGGTGCGGGGAGCAGATGAGCGAGGGCGCCGGATCGGTCGCGTGACGACGGTAGACGGCTTCCAGTTCAGGCGACGCGCGCAGGATCACGCGCAAGCGTTCCGGCGAGAGGTAGGGGGTCGCGAGCGAAAGCAGGCCGGTCTCAAACAGGCGCCGGCAGCTTTCGCGGCCGATGCGATCCCTCCACCCGGCCGTCCGCTCCGGAAAAGCGTGATGGAGGTTTGACCGCACCAGCCGCCGCCGGCGGCCGCCGAGATAAAAAACCATGTCGCCCAGCACGGCGGAGAGCGCGCGGAGCAGCCCTTCCGGGGCGCGCGCGGTCAGCCAGCCGAGGGCCTTGAGCAAAAACAGGAGCAAGCGCTTCGACGGATTACTTCCGGGCCGGCGTGAGCGGCGCGAGGAGCGTGATCGCGGCCTCGTTCTTGAACTCGCGCGCGATGTCGAGCGCGGTGACACCGAGTTTCGAAACCACCTTGGGGTCGACGCCTGCTTCGAGGAAAAGCTTCACCATGTCGGCGCTGCCGCTGGCGGCCGCCTCGTGCAGCGGGGTGCCGCCGCGCTCGCTCAGCGCCTTGGCGTTGGCGCCTCCGGCCACGAGCGCCTTGGCGATGGCGAGTTTGTCCTTGGCGGCCGCGTGGTGCAGCGGTGTCCAGCCCATCTTGTCGAGCGCGTCGGGTTTCGCCTTCCGCTTCAGCAGCGCCTCGACGAGGGAGAGGTTGGCGCGCTCGACCGCCAGATGCAGGGGAGTGCGGGAACTGCGATCGGGAGCGTCGGGGCTGGCTCCGGCCTCGAGGAGAAGCAACGCGATCTCGCTGCGGTTGCGGAGGATGGCTTGATGCAGCGGCGCGAGGGCGGGGTCCTTGCCCTTCTGGGCGGCTCCGGGGCTTTGTTTGAGGTGGGTCTTCACGTCATCGACGTCTCCCCGGGCGATCGCCTCGTCGATCGTCGGATACTTGGTGAGAGCCGGGGTGGTGCTGGCGACTCCCCGCGAAGGGACCAGCACGCCGGCGCTCCAGACGATGCCGTTGAGGACGAGGGTGCGGAACGAGTCATCGCGCCAGTTCCGGTGGAAGTGCCCCCCGGTGAAACCAAACGCGCGCGTGCCGGCGCCGGTGTAAACCCAGCCGAGCGTCTGCGGCTCCCCGCGGGCCAACGCCGCGCGCACCGCAGGATTCCCCGAGCGCGGACCGTCCTGTCCGAGGGTGTCGGCCGGCGGCAGCGCCTGCAGGACGGGAGTAATCCCCTTCGCCAGGCGGAGGTGGTAGTACCACTCGTCCTCGATCGTGAACGGGTTCACGCCGCGGGTGACTTCATGCGAAGGCACCAGCGGATCGCGCACCGTCCAAAGCGGGTTCACGGACCATTCGGTTTCGAACCGCCCGCCGAGTCTTTCCAAGAGATGGTCGGCCAGGTCCCCCGGCGAGGGTTCGACGGCGAAGTGCAGAACAGCGAGGCCGCGGCCGCGTGCGGCGTGGGCGTTCAGTTCGGCCACGCGGCCCTTCGCCACGTGGCGGTCGAGTCCGTCTGAATACAACACGAGCGACGAGGCCTCGCGCAGCAGCGCTTCGTCCGGCCATCCGTCGGCGACCTCCGCGCGCAGTGGGAGCCCGCTTTGGTTTAGGGCATCCGCGAGCAGGCGGGCGCCCGCAGGAAAGCGGTGTTCGCCCGGTCCATGGCTGGGCTCGCCGGCGGCGAACACAATCAACGCCGAGGCTGGCGTGGCGGCGAACAGCGGGAGGGCGAAAGCGAGGGCGGCCAGGGGAGTGAGTATGCGGGGGCGGAGCATGACGGTTCGGCGTTCGCGGCAGTGTGGGGAACACGCGCGACGTGTCGAGGCGGGGCGTCCCCGGATTCTGAAACCACCCGCCCTCGCGGCGCGTCATTCCCACATCGGCCCTACCGGGCTTTCATCCCCCCCGAAAAACCCATGAGGAAATCATCCCACGTCATCGTCGCGGCCCTCGTCGCCGCCTTAGCCTGTCCGGTCGCCGTCCAAGCGGCGAAAGCCGACCGCAAGAACAAGAATCAGCAGCAGGAGCAGCTCCCGGTCGCGTTCGCGGCGGCCGACACCAACGGTGACGGCAACGTCACCAAGGAGGAGTTTGTCGCCGCCTTGAAGGAGAAGCTCGGCGAGGGTGGCGCGGCCTCCAAGTTCGCTTCACTCGACAAGAATTCCGACGGCAAGCTGTCGAAGGAGGAGTATTCCGGAGCCCCCGAGCAGAAGAAGCGCCGCAAGAAGGACAAGTGAGCGTCCTTCGCGTCCAAACGTTTGATTCCAGCGGAGCCCGCGGGCTCCGCTGGTTCGTTTCCGCCGCTTGCGGACTCCGTCGTTGACCGCACCCTTTGCCCCGTCTCTCTGATCCCATGCCCGAGATCCCCGTCGCCCAGCTCGATCCCCGCCACCAGAAGCTCATCGAGAACGCCCGTATCGCGCTCGACCGCGGCAATCTGGACTACGTGCTCGAGGTCACCGCGCAGGTGCTGAAGATGCAGCCCGGGTGTTTGCCGGTGCGGAAGCTGCAGCGCGTCGCCCAGATGCGCGGGCTCAAGGGCCGGCCGGGCGGGTTCATGGGCAAGGCGATCAGCGGGCTTTCCGCCGCGCCCTTCATGTTTGGCTCGGCGAAGAAAGATCCGGCCAAATTGCTTGAGAGCGCCGAGGGACTGCTGGCGAAAGACCCGACCAATATTCCCGCCCTGAAGATGCTCGCCGAGGCGGCCCAAGGCTTGGGCCTGCTCGAGACCGTCGCATTCGCCCTCGACGCGGTGCGCGAGTTGGAGCCCACCAACAAGGCCAACCTGCTCGCGCTCGGCGAGGCCTGGCTGGCGGCCGGCAAACCAACCGAGGCGTTGCGGACGGCCGATGAGATTCTCCGGGACAAACCCACCGACGCCGACGCGCAGAACCTGATGCGTAAAGCCTCGGTTGCCCAGACGGTCGACAAGCACAAGTGGGACAGCCAGGCGGGCTTCCGCGACAAGCTGCGGGACGAGTCGCAAGCGCAGGCCTTGGAGCGTTCGGCCAAGATTGTCGCCGGCGATTCCGCGACCTCGCGGGTCCTGGAGGAGGCGCTGGGCCGCGTCGCCAAGGAGCCCAACAACCTCAACCACTACCGCAGCGTTTCCCAGGCCTACCGGCAGCTGGGCAACCTGGAGGAGGCCCTCGCGTGGGTGCGCAAGGCGCGCGAGCAGCCCGCCGGCAAAGCCGACGCGGCGCTCGACAAGCAGGAGACCGAGCTGGCGACGGCCGTCATCGAGAAACACATGAAGGACGCCGAGGCCGCCGTGGCCGCGGCGCCCGGGGATGCCGCCGCCGCCGAGAAGCTAACCGCTGCGCGCAAGGAACTGGCCGACTTCAAGCTCACCGAGGCGAAGCGCTACGTGGAGCGTTACCCGAATGACTTCCCGGCGCGCTACAACCTCGGCGTGCAGTTGCTGGAGGGCGGCCAGGTGGACGCCGCGATCGCGCAGTTCCAGCAGGCCCAGAAGGGCCCGCAGGTGCGGGTATCCGCGCTCATGGGCCTCGGCCGCTGCTTCAAGGCCAAGCGCCTCCACGACCTCGCCGTCGCGCAGTTCAATCTCGCCAAGGCGGATCTCTCGACGATGGACGACACCAAGAAGGAAGTCCTCTACGAGCTCGGTTCCTGCCTGGAGCAGATGGGCAAGCCCGACGCCGCCATCGAGGAATTCAAGGCGATCTACAGCGAGGACATCGGGTTCCGCGACGTGGCCGACAAGATCAACGCGTTTTACGCGGCCAAGGGCTGAGCCTCGCGAAGTGCGTCACGCCTAGCGCTCGGCGCGCACGGCGAGCCAGAGGGCGGTGCCGAGCAGCGCGAAACCGGCTAGAAGGCCGGTGAGGTCGGCGGTTTCGCCGAAAACCACGATCGAGGCCGCGACGCCGAGTGGAACCTTGGCGTTGTTCATCACCGCGAGCGTGGCAGGGGCCACCTTGGTCGCGCCAACGTTCCAGAGGAAAAATCCGAGTCCGGACGCGCCCACTCCCAGGTAAAGCAGGGTGAGCCACTGCTGGGTAGTGAGGGCGAGCGACGGAGCCCGCAGGGCCAGTGCGGCCGCGGCCACCGTCGCGCCTCCGGCGTAAAGCAGAGCGAAGACCTCGCGGTCGCGCAGGCTTGGGTCGGCGATCCGCAGCCGGCGGTAAAGCACCTGCCCGGCGGCGAACGCGGCGTTGGAAAGCTGGACGAGGCAAAGGCCGGCCAAGGTGACGCGGAGGTCACCCGAGCGCACCACGACGACGGCAGTCCCGGCGACGGCGACCAGGGCAGCCGCGAGCGCGAGGGGCCGCCAGCGCCGTTCCAAAGCGTCGGCGAACAGGACGACGAAAACCGGCGTGGTGATGGTGAACAGAGCCGCCTCGTAGGCTCGGAGGTGGCGGAAGCTTTCGATGTACGCGAGGTACATGACGCCGAATTGGAGCCCGCCGATTCCCGCCAGGCGCCAACCGGTTCCCGGCTTGAGGCCCTTCAGCCTCAGGAAGGGTAGGAAGACGACCAGCGAGAGTGCGAGTCGCAGCGCCGCGACGAGCGTCGAGTCGACGCCGCCGAGGAAGCGCTTGATGAGCCCGAAGGAAAAGGCCCAGAGCAGCGAGACGACGACGAGCAACGCCATGCCCCAGCCGCACACAGGGCCGCGTGCGACGCAAGC
>JAURJO010000369.1 GCA_030832235.1 Verrucomicrobiota bacterium | reverse complement strand
GGGGGACTTCGGATCCGTCGCCATCCAAAAGCAGTTCAGGTCGGAGAGCCGGTCTAATGGACCGTCCGCCATAACGACTTTCGCCTCATAGGAGATCTCGACCGGGGCGGTCAGCCGCTCGCGCCACCAAACCGTGCAACCTTCGGCGTCACGGATCACAAGGGCGTCGCCCTCGGTCGTCACGGAACCGCCCGGCATCTGTTCCACCGACCATCGCGAAAGGTCAGCCGTCGGCGCCGCGATCAAAGTGGCGCCGACGCACAGCAGCCCGGCGATCCATGCGACGCCCCTCATCGGCGGGCAGTTGCGCCGGAAAGGTGGAGTGCTCCGTCGCGCTGGCGCAGCCGCAGCGGGGCGCCGAACGCTTTGGATAAAACAGGCGAGGTTAGTACGCCGGCGCGCGGTCCGGCGGCGAGCACACGGCCGGATTTCAGCACCAGCGCGTGCGTGAAGGCCGGGGTGATCTCATCGACGTGGTGCGTCACCAGCACGAGCGCGGTGGCGTGCGACCCGCGGTGGCGCGCGATCCGTTCGACACTGGCGAGGAAGCGCTGGCGCGCGACTGGATCGAGCCCCGCGCACGGTTCGTCGAGAATGAGCAGGCGCGGACGCGCCATGAGCGCGCGCGCGATGAGCACCCGTTGCCGTTCGCCTTGCGAAAGATAGGCCCACTCCCGGTCGGCGAGTCGGGAGATGCCGGCGAGACGCAGCAGGCGCCGCGCGGCGGCACGGTCGGCGCGGGTGCCGGCGTGCCAGAGGTCGAGCTGCGCGTACTTGCCGCTCACCACGGTGTCGAGGGCCACTTCCGACGGGGGGATCGACTGCGTGAACGCGCTCGTGACCACACCGAGGTGCAGCCGCAGTTCCCGCCAATCGCTCGCTCCGTAGCGGCGGCCGAGCACCGCGAATCCGCCCGAGGTGGGCGAAAGGAATCCGGTGAGCGCCTTCAGCAGCGAGGTCTTGCCCGAGCCATTGGCGCCGAGAATCACCCAGTGTTCGCCGGCTGCGACCCGCCAATTGACGTCGCGCAGGATCACGGCGCGGCCGCGCGCTACCCGCAGGTGGCTGACCTCAAGAATGGGCTCCTTCACGGGCGGCGAGAGTGCGGGCCTAAGGTTGCGTCGGTCAACCGCGCGCCTCAACTACGCCCGATGCGCCCGTTCCTTCGTCTTTCGGCGATCCTTGCCGTGATGCTCGCGCCGCTGCTGCCGGCGCGGACGTTTACCGTCGTCGCGTACAACGTGGAGAACCTCTTCGATCTCGACGGCGTCAGCGGCTACGAGGACTACCAGCCCGCGCGGTACACGCCGGCCCACGCCCTCACCAAGCTGCGCAACATCGCGCGCGTGGTGGCGAAGTTCGACGGCGGCCGTGGTCCCGACGTGCTCCTCCTCAGCGAGATCGAGGTTGATGCAACGCCCGGTGCCGCCGCGCCTGATTATGACGCGATCCTTGAGCGTCTCCGCGGCACGACGCTGGAAAAACTGCTGGGCGCCAAGGCGCTGGATCCCGCGGTGGCCGACCTTCCCGCTGAGGCCCTGCTGCTGAAGGCCCTGGCTGATGCTGGCATCACAGGTTACCGGGTCATCACGGGAGAAAACGTCACGGAACCCGGCTCCGAGCGCCGCCAGGAGATTCGTTGTGCGGTACTCACGCGGCTGCCCGTGCGGAACGTTCGCTCCCATCCCACGCTGAACGCGCGCGCTATCCTCGAGGTGCAGGCGGATGTCGACGGCGCGCCGCTGTACCTGTTCGCGAACCACTGGAAGTCGGGCGCGAGCGACCCGGAGACCGAACCGGTGCGCGTCGCCAACGCCCGCACCCTGCGCGCCCGGCTCGACGCGATCCTCGCGACCGATCCCAACGCCGACATCATCATCGGCGGCGACCTCAACTCGCAGTACAACCAGCGCCAGCGCTATCCGCGCATGAAGGAGACCGGCATCAATGACGTGCTGGGCTCGCAGGGTAATGAACTCGCGGTGCGGCAGCCGGGGCGGCCGCTCTACAACCTATGGTTCGAGCTCCCGGCGGAGCAGCGCGGCAGCGACACGTTCCGCGGCGAGTGGGGCACGCTGATGCACCTCATCATTTCGCGCGGGCTCTACGATCACAACGGCGTCCAGTACGTAGACAATTCCTTCACCGTGGGAAAGTTTGCGGGCCTCAACGCCGATGCGGACGGCCTGCCGGTGCGGTGGACCTTCGACGGCCCGGCGGGCGGCGGTTTCTCGGATCACTTTCCGGTCGCCGCCACGTTCAAGACTGTTCCGGACGGCCGCCGTGACCGCTGGCTCGCGCTGAAAAACGCCTCCGACGGCCGGGTGACGGGAGACGCCGTGAAGACGGTGGACTACGCCAAAATGGATCTCGTCGGCCGCGCGTTGAGGCCGGAGACATTGCCGGCGGGCACGCGGCTGCAGCAGGACGAGTTCAAGGGACGCCTGGTGCGCGTCGACGGACGCGTGGCGGCAGGCTCACGGTTGGCCGTGGAGTTTCGCGGCGAGACCTTTGACGTGTGGGTGCCCGACGAGACCCTGCGCGGCCGGTTGCGGTCCGAGTTTCGCGAAGGAGCCCCGATGCGTTTCTTCGGCGAGCTCGGTCAATACCGCGGACGCTGGCAGTTTGTGATCCAGCATGAATCATGGGTGAAGTGATCGCGCCATGTTGACCATCTACACCTACGCCAAGTGCTCCACCTGCCGCGCCGCCACGAAGTGGCTGCGGGAGCGCGGGGTGCCGTTCGATGAGCGTCCGATCCGCGACACCCCGCCGTCGTTGACGGAATTGCGCCGCATGCTGGCGGCCCGCGACGGCGAGATCCGCCGGCTCTTCAACACCTCCGGAGCCGATTACCGGGAGCAGCGATTGGGAGAAAAACTACCCAGCCTCTCCGAGTCCGCGGCATTGGCGCTCCTGGCTGGCAACGGCAACCTCGTGAAACGCCCCTTCGCGCTTGGCGAAGGTGTGGCCCTAACAGGGTTCGACGTCGGGGCTTGGGAGGAGGCATTCTCCGACCGATGAGCACGTCTCCTTCCGATCCCTGTCTCGCGGCCTCGCTGCGCTGGCTTTCCACGCACGCGGGATTTCCCGCCCGCCGGCTGCCGGACGATGCCGTGGGCATGATCTGCGTGGCCGCATTGGCGGCGGCCGAGGAGGAAGCGGAGCGCGAGCGTTTCCTGATCGAGCGTCGCAATCCGGCGCAGACCTCCGCGCTCAAAGCCCTTGGGCTGCGTCGCTCGCAGGTCCACTTCAAGTGCGACAACAGCGCGAAGGTCTGAACGTCGCGGTGGTCCCGGCGGCGAGAGCCTGATCCCGCGATGGAGCTTTTCGACACGCACACCCACCTCGAGTCGTTCGCGCGGCGGGGCGACCTGCCTGCGGTGCTGGAGCGCGCGCGCCAGGCGGGCGTCGCGACGATGGTCACCATCGGCACGGGACCGGATGACTGGGAGCTGTACCGCGGCCTTGCGGCGGAGCATGCAGCCGACGGATTTGTACGACACACCGTCGGATTGCATCCGTGTTCGGTCGACTCCGCCTGGGAGGCGGCGGTGGCGGGCATCGAGGCGCGCTGGAAGCTGGAACCGCGGCCGGTGGCGCTGGGCGAGTGCGGTCTGGACCGGTTCCATCTGCCGAAGGAGCCCGAAGAAGCCGCGCGCATCTTTGCCTGGCAGCAGGCGGCGTTCGCGGCGCAGCTGGCGATCGCGCGGCGGCTGGACGCGCCGGTGGTGGTCCATTCGCGCGGGGCGTTCGCGGAGTGTGTCGCGATGATCGACGCCAGCGGCGTCGACTGGCGCCGGGTGGTGTTCCACTGCTTCACCGAAGGTGCCGCGGAGGTGGGCGAATTAAACCGCCGCGGTGGCGTCGGCTCGTTCACCGGTATCCTCACCTACAAGACGGCCGAGGCCGTGCGCACGGCGGCCCTCGCGCAGGGTCTCGCGCGGTTCATGCTCGAGACCGACGCGCCTTACCTCACGCCGATGCCGCACCGCGGTAAGCCGAATGAACCCGCCTATGTGCGGCACACGGCGGAGTTCGCCGCGGGGTTGTTCGGGGTTTCTCCGAAGGAGCTCGCGCGGATTTCAGCCGAGAACGCACGGCTTTTCCTCGGGCTTTGAATCCCGTGCGGCTGCGCCGCATCCCAAGAAGAGTTGAGTTGGAACCCAGAGGGTACGGATGTCCGATCGGGGTTCACGGAGTCCGATCCCCGGGCCCGAGCCTCGGGTCGGATCGCGCTCCTGAATCGCTCCGCGGGTCAGTAACCACGGATGGACACCGATCGAAACGGATGAGCTGGGCTCGATGTAGCTGCGGCTCAGCGGAGTTGCTTTAGCAGGAAGGCGTAGGCGAGGGCGTTCATGTAGGCCGACTGGCGGTTATTGGCCGCGCCGCCGTGGCCGCCCTCGATGTTCTCATAGTAGAGCACGTCGTGCCCCTGCTCGAGCATCCGCGCGACCATCTTGCGGGCGTGGGCCGGGTGCACGCGGTCGTCGCGCGTCGAGGTGGTGAACAGCACCCGGGGATACTTCACGCCGGGTTTCACGTTCTGGTAGGGCGAGTAGCGGGAAATGTAGTCCCACTCCGCAGACACGTCGGGGTTGCCGTACTCGCCCATCCACGAGGCGCCCGCGAGGAGCGTGTGGTAGCGGCGCATGTCGAGCAGCGGCACCTGGCAGACGACCGCGTTGAAAAGGTCGGGGCGCTGGGTGAGCACCGCGCCGACGAGCAGGCCGCCGTTGCTGCCACCTTGGATACCCAGGTGGCGCGGTGCGGTCACCTTGCGCCGCACGAGATCCTCGCCGACCGCGATGAAGTCGTCATAGGCGCGCTGGCGGTTGGATTTGAGCGCGGCCTGGTGCCATTGGGGACCGAATTCGCCACCGCCGCGGATGTTGGCGAGAACGTAGACGCCACCGCGCTCGAGCCACGCCGCGCCCATCGCGGCACGGTAACCGGGCGTTTGGGACAGTTGGAATCCGCCGTAGCCGTAGAGGAGCGTCGGGTTCTTGCCGTCGAGTTTCAGTCCACGGCGCGAGACCTGGAAGTACGGGATGCGGGTGCCGTCCTTCGACACCGCCTCGTGCTGCGTGACCTCGTGACCATC
>JAURJO010000368.1 GCA_030832235.1 Verrucomicrobiota bacterium | reverse complement strand
TTGGCGGAGCGGGAGGCGGCGAGGGTGAAGGGCAGGCTGATGATCTTCAGGATCAGCGTCATCAGGATGACGGCGACGCCCCAGTTGCCGACCCAGCCGTGGGTGAGATTGAGGAGGATGTTCTGCAGCGGGGCGACGTAGCCGCTAAGGAAGATACGGTTGAAGAAGTACTGCGTGTAGGGGAGGACGCGGTCCTCATTATTCTCGAACCGCGAGAGGCGACGGTACTCCTGCGGACCGACGTAGAGCGTGCCCTGCAACGTGGCGGAGCCGTTGGCGGCGAGCACCGGCAGGTCGAACTTCATCGCTCCCGCGAGCCCGATGTGCGGGTGGCTGGAGTTCGGGAACGGCGGCAGGTCAATGCGGCGCACCGCCACGCCGGCCGCCGGCTTCTCCGGGGTGTAGATGCTGGTGAAGAATTGGTTCTTCGCCGCGGCCCAGACGACGTTGCCGGGCTTCTCGAGCGTGGCGACCGCTTGGCGGCCGGCGCCCACGAGGGAGCCGATGCCGCCGCCCTCCAACTCCGATCGTTCCGTGAAGTGGGTGTCGTTGCCGTCGTAGGAGACGACGTTCAGGTATTGGCCGACGTCCGCGGCGTCGATGAGGCCGGCGGTGCCGAGGCTGATCGAGGCCTTGCCGAGCGGCTGCGTGCCGGGGCCTAGGTTGCGGAAGGTGGTCTCGTGGCGGATCCGGTAGGGATCGGCGCCTTTCTCCCCGTCCTTAGTCAGGCGGTAGGTGCGGGTGACCTCGATGCGGCCGTCGAGCACGTGGCGGAAGACCACTTCGGCGGGCGAGCTGCGCACGACCTCGTAAAGCGTTCCGCGTCCCAAACCGGGGTAGTCGGTGAAGGCGAGCAGCGGATCCTCGTGCAGGGCGTTGAAGATGTACGGCTCCGGGCCGCTAAGGGACGCCGCGTGCTTGCGGAACGCGACGTCGCGCACCGCGCCGCCGGCATTGGTGAGCCGCGCGGAGATGAACTCATTTTCCAGCGTGAGGATGCGGACGTCGGCGACGTCCTTGTGCACGCTGGCCACCACGGGCGTGGCTTGAGCCGGGGCCGGGGTGGCAGCCGCGGGCGTGACGCCACCCGAGCTCGCCGCGGGAGCGGCAGATTCTGCGGTCTTGGCCGGGGCCGGCGCCGGTGGCGCGGGCGGAGTCGGCTTCGGGCCGAAGATCAGCAGAGCGAAGGCGGCGACGAGCAGTAGCGCGCCGAAGGCGAAGTTTTTCTTGTCCATCAGTGGAGGGCGGAAACGGGGTTGCGTGGGAGGCGCGTGCAGACGGGACGCGCGGGTGGGACGGGATCGATGCCGCCGCGACCGAGTGGATGGCAGCGGGCGAGGCGGAGCAGGGCGAGGCGGAGGCCGCGCAGCGCCCCGTGGGCTCGGAGGGCCTCGGCCGCATAGTGCGAACAGGTCGGGGAGTAACGGCAGGCGCAGGCGCCCAGCGTGACTACGGGGAGCAGGGGGGAGAGCGCGCGTTGATAAAAACGCACCGCCCCGATCAGAAAACGGGCAGCCGGCGTCTGGGAAGAGATCTCGGCGGACTGGCTCACGGTCCGGAAGCCTCCGGGGATTGGGGGGGGATCTGGCGGCAAGCCTCGGCGAAAGTGTCCTCGAGACGAGGCAGGGGCCAGGTGAGCGTGCCAGGCCTTGCAATCATCAGCAGGTCGCAACCGGCCGGAACCATCGTTTGCTGGTGACGAAAAACCTCGCGGAGCCGGCGCTTGGCGCGGTTCCGGCGCACGGCGTGGCCGACGGAGGCGGTGGAGGCGATCACGCAGACCCTTGAGCCGGGAACGGGAGGTGCGTCCTCCGGCCGTCGACGCCACCACAAGGTGAAGGCCCGGCATTCGAGCCGGCGCCCTTGTTCACGCACCGCCTTGATCTCGCTGGCGCGAGTGAGGCGCCGGGCGGGCGGGAACGTCATGGGTGGTTCGCGGAGTTGCCCGCCAGCGCCGGCCGGGAGCACCGGCCGGGCGGAATCAGACGACCGTCAGCCGCTTGCGGCCCTTGAGCCGGCGGGCCTTGATCACCTTGCGGCCGTGAGCGGTGGCCATCCGGGCGCGGTAGCCGATCTTGCGGGCGCGCTTCTTGCGGTGCGGGCGGAATGTTGGCTTCATAAAATCGTCGAAAAAAGAGGGTCAGAAGTGCTTCACGGCCCCGAGGGTGTCAAGGGCCGCCTTGGGCGCCCAGCAGGTCGAGTGCAGCGGCGGTCAGGGCGGTGACGCCGGTCTTCAAGGTGGGCTCCGGTACGGGGGCGAACTTGCTGGAATGGAGCGACGGCAGGGGCTGCCCGGTGCGGGCGCTTTCCGCCACTGCCGCGGGGGCTACCGCCCCCACCCGGAACAGGGAGATCGGTACCTTTTCGGTCGTACGGCCGAACCGGCCGAAGTCCTCGCCGCCCATCTCGGCGTCGATTGTTTTCACTTGGGTCGCGCCGAGCCAGCGCTCGAAGGTGCCGCGCAGGCGGCGGGTGAGCGCCGGGTCGTTGAACGTGGCCGGGGTATACTCGGTCTCGGAAACGGTGATGACCGGCATCCGGTCGTCAGGCAAACCGGCCGCGATCGCCTCGCCGCGGCAGACCCGGCGGATCCCCTCCAGAGTGCGCGCGCGCACGTCGTCGGCGTAGGACCGCACCGTGAGCTGCAGCTTCACCTCATCGGGGATGATGTTGTGCTTGGTGCCGCCATGGATCGATCCGACCGTGATCACCACGGGGTCCACC
>JAURJO010000046.1 GCA_030832235.1 Verrucomicrobiota bacterium | reverse complement strand
GGTCGCGGAAAAACTCCGGAGCACGAACCGGGTGTCAACGCCGCCCAAGGACCGGACGGCCGCGGCTACGCCGTAGACAGCTCCATCCGAGAAGCCGTCCGGCGCTCCGCGACGAAAGGCGTGCGATGTAGCCGAGGGCGCTCCCCTCGGACCGTCGGAAATTACTCCCGCTGATTCCCTTTGCCCCCGCTCGCTTTCCTTCGTCCCGTCCTGTGCGGCGGAACGGCGCCGGGACTCAGCGCGGCTGGTTCGCCTTCATCACGTCGGCGATCGAGACGGGCGCGCCGCCGCGACGCTTGCTCTCGTCGGCCGCCTCCATGAAGGCCATGATCTCGACGGTCTCCTCCGGCGTGACGGGCGCGACGCGGGTCTGGAAAAACTTCACTACATCCTTCAGCAGCGGGCTGTAGTTCACCTTCAGTTCGGGCGAGATGACGGCGTTGGAGCCGAACACCGTGAGGCCGTAGGCGCCCTTGGTGTTGCGGTTGCCGCGCATCGTGCCCACGCGGCCGTCGGACCAGACGCCGGTGACAACATCGGCGTTGGCCGTGTTGCTGCGGACGATCGTCTGGCAGCCGCGACCCATGACGGTGTAGAGCGCCTCGACCGCGTGGATGCCGTACCAGTACAAATCGGGATGATGGGGCTCGAGCTCGCAGGGGCCAAAGGTGCTGGCGCCGCGGAGCTCACCGACCTTCATACCCTGCGTCGCGATCTGCACCGACTGGCGCAGCGAGGATGAGCTGAAGACGGGCGTGTTGTGCTTCTGGGCGAGGGCGTAGATCGCGATAGCGTCGCGGAGGGAGCCGCCGACCGGCTTGTCGATGAACGTCGGCTTGCCGCTCGGAAGCACGTCGCGGGCGTACTGCAGGTGCGGCCGGCCGTCGACGCTCTCGATCATGACCGCGTCCACGTTCTTCACCAATTCGGCGACGCTGTCGTAAAGCTTTATCCCGGGATATTTCAGCAAGTCGGCGGTGTAGCCCTCAACGCGATTGGCGCTTGAGGGAATATCGGGACTGCCACCCTTGAAAATCGCGACGACGCGCGCTCCGGGCACATGGTCCTTCGCCGCCGGGTCGTTGAGCGTCTTCGTGAAGGCGATGACGTGCGACGTGTCCAAGCCTATCAGGCCGACGCGGATCTCGGCGGCGCGCAGGGCCGGGGCGATGAGGACCGTGAGGAGAAGGGCGAGCAGCCGCTGGGGGTTTTTCATGGAAGTCGGTTGAGGTTCGTGTCGCGGGGACTAGCCGAGGATTGCCGGAGGCCGCGGACGTTGAAAACGCCGAAGTTTCCGTCCCGGCCGATCTTTTTCTTCAGCGGCTCAACCCAGCCAGCGGTCCACGTGGCGAGCGACGAAGGCATCGTCCACCAGCCACGGGTAGGCGGAGGCGACGCGCGTGATCTCACGCGCCTGGCCGGGCGAGAGTCGCTCGTGCGGATCGAGGCAGGCGTTGGTCGCGAACAGACCCTGGCGCCGCAGCACCTCATGAATGCCCGGCAGGCAGCCGGCGAACCCGTGGGCAGCGTCAAAGATCGCGGCGTTGGCGTCGGTGAGCGCCGCGTTGCGCCCGAGCCACGCCGCCGGGAGCGATCCGCGCCGACGGGCCCGCTTAACCTCGGTCAGAAGAGCCACCGCCCGCTCGGTCCAGACGCCCCATTGTCCGAGCAGTCCTCCGGTGATGTACCGCGTGCGTCCGCCGAAGGTGAAAGGCGTGAGCAGGTCGCCGATGATGTTGTCGTCGTTGCCGGTGTAGAGCGCGACGTCATCGCGTCCTGCCTCCAGCACCGCACGCACGACGTCGATCGTGCGGTAGCGATGGAACGGCGCGATCTTGATGGCGACCACCTCCGGGATCTCGGCGAACCGCCGCCAGAACGCGTGGCTGAGCACGCGGCCTCCCACCGCGGGCTGCAGGTAGAAACCAACCAACGGGATCTCGCGCGCGACCGCCCGGCAATGCGCGAGCACCGCGCGTTCGTCGTCATGCGGCCACGCCCCGAGGCTCAGCAGGCCGGCGTCATAGCCGAGACCCGCTGCCGTGCGCGCTTCCCGCACCGCCTGTGTCGTCCGGCCGCAAAGGCCGGCGATGAGCGCGAAGGGTGTCCGGCGGTGGCGCCACGAGCGCGCCTCCGCGGCGGCGAGGGAAAGCACGGGCTCGAAGAGGCCGTGGCGCGGATCGCGGATCGCGAATTGCGTGGAGTGAACACCGACCGCGAGGCCTCCCGCTCCCGCGTCGACATAGTAGCGGACCACAGCGCGCTGGCGCCGTTCTTCCCAGCGGCGATCGCGACCGAGCGCCAGCGGCAACGCGGGGATCACCTGACCCTCGAGCAGATGGGCGCGGAGCGAGGAGGGCATGACTCAGAAATTACCGTCGCGGCTCTCGAAGCCGGTTGGCTTCCCCCAGTTGCCGCCGCCGGCGACCAGCCATGCCGCGATCCAGCGCTGCATTTGCTCGACCGATGTGGGCGGCTTCCCGAACCGGCGGTGGGACGCCGCGGCGTTGTTGAGCCACGCCGTGGCGGCCTCCGCGCCCGTGAAGCGCACGGGGCGGCCGAGGAGTTTGCCGAAGTTTTCCGCCAGCCTCCGCACGGGCAGGGTCTCCGCGCCGGTGATGTTCACCGGGGACGGCGGCGTCGCCGCGAGATCGAGCGCGCGGATCACGTGTTCCACTGCGTCGCGTTGCCAGATCACGTTCACATGTCCGGTCGTAACGTCCACCGGCTCGCCCTGGAAAACCCGCCGTGCGATGTCGACCAGCAAGCCGTAGCGGAACTCCACCGAGTAGTTGAGACGGATCAGCGCCACGCGCGTACCATGCCGGCGCGAGACTTCGGCGAACGATTCCTCCCGGCCGAGGCACGAGAGCGCGTAGTCGCCGACCGGTGCGGGCGGGGTCTCCTCAGTCGCGCCGCCGCTCGCCGGGGTCACGAAGGGATACACGCAGCCGGTGGAAAACGCCACGATGCGCGCGGAGCTGAAGCGTTCACCCACGCGCCTCGGGAGCTCGACATTGACGCGCCGCAACAGCTCCGGCGCCGCCGCCGTGCCGAACTTCACGCCGGCGAGAAAGAAAACCGTCGCGGCTTCCGGCAGGGCGGCGAGTTGGGCCTCGTCCTCCAGGTCGGCCGCCAGCGTGGCGACACCGTGCCGCGTGAAATCCTCGCGGTCGCGCAGGGTGCGGAAGCGCGACACCGCCACCAGATCGTCGGCGCGTCCGAGCGAAGCCAGCGCCCGTTGCAACATGAGTGAGAGGTGCAGGCCCATTTTCCCGCCGGCGCCGAGCACCAGCACGCGGCCGGGCGCCCGCGCCAAAACCTCAATCACGGCGGGCGTGGGTTCGCTGAGGAACGAGTCGATTTCCTCCGGCGCGCAGGGCAGGCCGGGATCGGCTTCGGCGGGCGGCATGGGCGGCGAGTGGCTAGGTCGTGAACCCGCTCGCGCAAGCTGAATCTTCCCCGCAAGGTGAGCCCATGCCGCGTTCGCCGGATTCCCCCGCCGCCTTGCTCGCCGCCATGGTCGCCATCCCCAGCGTGAACCCCGGCGGAGATCCGGGCGAATCCACGCCCGGCGAGGCTGCCTACGGGGCCTGGCTGGCGGACCATCTTCGCGGGCTCGGCGCCGATGTTTCGGTGCGACCGCTCGCGCCGGGTCGGCCCAACGTGATCGGGGTCTTCGAGCCGTCGCGTCGCGCTGAAGCCACGGTGGTTTTCGCGCCGCACCTCGACACGGTGGGCGTCGCGGGCATGACGGTGCCGCCGTTCCGGCTCACGCGGCGCGCCGGCCGCCTCCATGGCCGCGGTGCGTGTGACACCAAAGGGCCGACGGCCGCCTTGCTGTGGGCATTGCGCCGCTGGACGCGCCTGCCCGCGAACCAACGTCCGGCGGTGCGTTGGGTCATTGCGGCCACCTCCGGCGAGGAGGAGGGCAGCGCGGGCGCCGGGGCGCTGATGCGGGGCGGATTTCGGGCGGATTTTGCGGTCGCCCTTGAGCCGACGGCGCTGCGCGTGGTGCACGCGGCGAAGGGAATCCTGCGGGTGTGGCTGGAGACGCCCGGCCGGGCCTGCCATGGCGCGCAGCCGGAGCGCGGTGACAACGCCGTCTACCGCATGTTGCCGCTCGCTCAGGCGCTGCGCGACGAACTCGCCCCGGAGCTCGCCGTGCGCCGACATCCGGTCCTCGGCCGCGCGAGCCTCAACCTTGGCGTGCTGCAGGGAGGCCGCGACTTGAACATCGTGCCGGATTTTTGCCGCGCTGGGCTCGATCTCCGCCTGCATCCGGATGTCAGCGT
>JAURJO010000367.1 GCA_030832235.1 Verrucomicrobiota bacterium | reverse complement strand
GGAGAGGCGCTCAAGTACAGCGGCAGCATGTCCGACAACGGCAACGCGACGCCCGAGGACGTTACGGGAAACAATTTCTACAACCGCGGCTTCCAGTCCTTCACCAGCTACCGCAACGGCTACCGCTCGTACGGCGTGGCCGACACGCTCTTCATCGACCGCGTCGAGATCATCAAGGGACCGTCATCGACGTTTTCCGGCACGATCGAACCGGGTGGCACGATCAACATGATCACCCGCCGGCCTGGCGCCAACCCCGCCGGGCACGTGCGCGTTCGCTACGGCTCCTACTCCAGCCGCCGCGCGGAGCTGCTCTACAGCACGCCGGTCGACGCCGGGAAAAAGCTGCGCGTCCTGCTTGGCGCGGCCTACGAGGACTACGGGAGCCAGTACGACTTCGCGGGCCGCGAGCGGAAGGTTTATGGCGGAAACATCCAGTACGCGCTCACGCCCCGGACGCGCCTCGCGTTTGACTTCCAGTGGCAGACCACGCGTGGCACCCAGGCGATCCCGCCGATCTACTTCACCTCGACCACCGGATACTACGTGCGGGACGTGCCGCGCAGCTTCAACCGCGCCGGTCCCGAATCCACCTCCTCTATTATCCAATCGCAGGGCTCGCTGGAGCTGACCCACCAGCTCACGCCGCGCTGGGCCGTGCGGGCCGGCGGCTACTTCCGCGCCCAGCGTCAGGGCCGCAACACCATGGCCGGGTCGCAGGCGCTCTTAGTCAACGCCACCACCCGCGTCCGTTCCGTCGCGCGCATCCCCACGGTCCAGTTCACGGGCAACGAGAACTACATCGCCCAGGCCAGCATCCTTGGAGATCACACTTACGGGGGAGTGACGCACAAGGTGTTCCTGGGCTTCGAATACGCCGGCGTGGTCGACTCCCGCAGCCAGCAGTTTCGACGTCCGGTCAATCCACCCAACCTCAACGTCGACTCCGCCACCCGCGCCGATCACGCGCTCGGACCGTGGTCCGCGTACACCACGCGTTTTGCCGACACGATTCTGGATTCGGGCCAGCGCGGCTACACGGTCAACAACCTCGTGCAGTTGTTCCGGAACCGCCTGCTGCTGATGCAGGGCTACCGCTACGGGCAGTTTTTCCAGAACAGCGAGAATCGTCTCGCCCGCACCGCCGCGAGCTCGAGCCAGAGCGCGGATGTTGGCAGCTACGGGGCGTCATTCCGCGTCGCCCCGCGCATGACCTTTTTCGCCAGCTACGCGGAGTCGTTCTCGCCGCAGACGGCCACCGATTATGCCGGCCGCTTGTTCGCGCCCGTCACCGGCAAGGGCTGGGACCTCGGCCCGAAGTTCGACCTGATCGAGGGCCGGCTGGCCGGCACGATCGTCGCCTTCTCCATCGAGCGCTCCAACGTCCTCCAGCCTGATCCGGAGCATCCGGGCTTCAACACCGCCTCCGGCCTCGACCGCTCGCGCGGCATCGAGTTCACGCTCAATGCGCGTCCGGTGCGCGCGTGGCAGGTCGTGCTGAGCTACGCGAACCTCGACGTGAAGACGATCAAGGACCCCACCCGCCCTGCCAACGTCGGGCTCTCGCCGCCGAACGTCGCCCGCCACCAGGCCAACCTTTGGAACCGGTACTCCGTTCCGTCCGGTCCGCTGCGGGGCCTCGGCGCCGGAGTCGGCGTGATTTACGTCGGCGAACGACGCGGAAACAACAACCTGCCGAACCTCCCGCAGTTCCGTTCGCCCGCCTACACCAAGGCCGACGCGAACTTCACCTATGCACGGAAGCTTTTCGGCCGCAGCATGACCTTCAGCCTCGCCGTGCAGAACCTCACCAACGCCGACTACTACGCCAGTTTCAGCGCCCTCAGCGAACCGCGGAGCTTCATGGCCTCCGTGCTCACGCGCTTCTGATCCCCCGGCTGAAGGGTCAGCCGGTTACAGGTTGGCGCTGACCTCGAGGTACGTGCCTACTAACATGTAACAGGCTGACCCCTTGGGGCCGTGCCTTCATGGAAGGCACACCTCGTTCCGGAACGGGGCGACGCGACTTCACCGGGCACTGATAGAGACAGACAATCATGCACTTCATCTCCTGCGACTGGGGAACAACCCGAATGCGGCTTCGCCTCGTCGACTCATCTTCGGGCGGTATCGTTGCCGCGCACTCGACGGACGACGGCATCCGGCAGATCGCGAGCGTCAGCCCAGCTGGCAAAGCCCGTCGAGAGCGGTTGGGCGAAACGTTGGAGCGAGGTATAGCCGCGCTCGCACCCGATCTGCCCTCCGACCTGCCGGTCGTCATGTCGGGGATGGCTTCCTCGAATCTTGGTTGGGAGGAGCTGCCCTACGCCGCGCTGCCGGCGGCGGTCGACGGTGCCTCGCTGCATTTCGTCGACTTACTCCATGCCAAGCGGCGGGTGCGCCTGATTTCGGGACTTCGAAGCGAAACCGATGTGATGCGCGGCGAGGAAACGGAGTTGATCGGCCTGTTTTCGACACCGGGCCGGCGCCCGCTTTCCGAAAACTGCACGGTCATTCTGCCGGGCAGCCATTCAAAGCACGTGCGCCTGATCGCGGGAAGAATCACGAACTTCACCACTTTCCTGACCGGAGAACTCTTCGAGCTTCTGACCCGGCAGAGCACGCTGTCGAACGCGGCGGAGCCGGAATTCGACCCCGAAGCTTTTGCCGCCGGGGTCGCCGCAAGCCGGACCCTTGGATTGAGCGCTGCGCTCTTTCAAACCCGCGCCCGCGTTGTGCTGGGCAGCCTGCCGGCATCGGGCAGCCGCGCGTTTCTCAGCGGCGCGCTCATCGGTGCCGAGCTGTCGACGCTTTGCGGCGACGCCGCGCGCCCGCTCGTCCTCGCAGCCGGAGCGGATCTTGCCCGGGAGTACGCGTTGGCGCTGCGCGAAGTGCTACCGGATTCCCGCGTCACGGAAGTCACACCCGCCGAACTGGCCGCAGCCGTAGTTGCCGGCCACAAGCTCGTCCTAAAACACCCCTGATGGGCACGTTTCTCGCATGAAAAACAAAGCACCCGCCCTTGCGGACGGGTGCTCAAGAGTGGCGCCCCCACGGGGAAT
>JAURJO010000366.1 GCA_030832235.1 Verrucomicrobiota bacterium | reverse complement strand
GAGTTGGGTCGAGAGGATCGCCAGGAGCGCCGCGCCAAGGAAGGGCGCGAGGGTCGCATTGCCGAGGGCGACCGGCGCGCCGAGCGCCTGGAGCCAGAAGTGGATCACGCGGAGTAATCCCGCGCCGGAAATATCCGTGGCCGCGTGGCCGACATTGGTGCCGAAGCCGGTGAAGAAACAGCCGATGGAGAAAACCGCGCAGGCGCCCCACACCGCGAGGTCGCGCCGCCGTCCCTGCAGCGCGAGCAACGCCGCGGCCACCGGCCACACCAGCAGGCCCTGCGCGAGGGTGAAGGTGGCGGCCGTGCCGGCCACCGCGGCCACGGCCAGTCCGGCGCCCGAACGGCGGGCGAGGGCGACGAACACCGCGGCGGCGAGTGTCACGACCTGGAAGTGGTCGAGCGACGAACCGGCCCAGAAGAAGTTCTCGAAGTGCTGTAGTTGGAACAGCAGCCCGCCCAGCAAAAGGCCGACGAGCGCCCGCCGCCAGGCATCACCGGCCGTGGACACGAGCAGGCCGGCGAGACCGACGACGAAAGCGACCCCGACCGCCCCCAGCACCGCCAGATTGACGGTTCCGGTGAGTGCATGGCTGAGCACGAGGAGCGCGCGGCTGGTCGCCATGCGGTGCTCATTGTTGAGTGAGAACAGGACCTTCAGCCGCTCGTAGGTGTCCGGCGCCGCCGTGTACCGCAGGAGGAACTCCAGCACGGTGTCGATCTCGTCCCAGTAGGCGACGTCCCTCAGCGCGCCGGCCGTCCGGAACAGCATGTAGGCGACCGGAGCGAGCGTCACGACCAGCACCCCCGCAAGCACCCGCCGGGGCAATGTGGGCGGGCGGGAGGCGGGAGCTGATTCCATGGCGGCGACGGGCGGCGAACGTGGGCCGCGTTCGCGGCACGGGCAAGGGTCGAGTACGGCGGCGACTCGAAGTCGCGGCTCAGGGCCTCTCGACCGCCTCGAACATCCAGCCATGCCAGCGAATGTCGACGCGGCCGAGCCGGTCCGGTTCATCCCAGCGTGTGAGTTCGCGCAGACCGTTATGGCGGCAAAGTTCGATCAGCGGCTCCGGCTGGATATCGCGAAACAGCCTTCCCCCATCGTCGCGCTGGGCGTCGTCGAGTCCCGGGCGCCGCCCCGGCACCGTGAGCCAGAGGCGGCCGCCGGCACGCAAGGCTCGGCGAAGGCTGGCCATGGCGGCCGGCACTTCCTCCGGCGGCACGTGCATCAGCACCGCGGAGCAGACGATGCCGTCGAAGGGACCGCCAAGCGCGGCGGGATCCGGGAGCGGTAGCGCGTGGTGTAGGATCCGCCCAGCCAGCACGGGATACGCCCGTTCCGCTTCAGCGCGCATGCCGGCCGATGGTTCCGTGCCGTGGGCGTCGAAACCTAGCTCGAGGAGCAGGGTAAGGTCGCGTCCGCACCCGCATCCGACGTCGAGCACCCGCCCGCCGCGCCGGAAGGCGCTCGAAAAACGCGGCCGCCAGGGTGCCGTATCCAGCGATCGGTGGCGCGAAGCCGTCGCGGCCGCCTGCCGGTCGTAAAAGGCGATCGTCCGCTCGTCCATGGAGGGAAAAATGCTTTCGGCTCCGTGCCTTGGCGAGCGCCGCGGCACGTTTTTCCGCCTCCTAAATCCTTTCCAAGGCGGCGCGCGCGCCTACGGTTCGTCCATGAGACGATTCGCCCCTTGGACGCTCGCCTTGGTGACAGTGTTGGTGATCGCGGTGCCCTTCGCCCTCGCGGCGACCTCGACGCCGGCCCCGACTCCCGATCGATCCCCCGGTAATCCCGTGGCCTCGGTGATCTCGACCGTCACCGGCATCGCGATCTCGCCGCTCCTCGGGACCGGCGCTTACGGGGCGTATCAATGGATGACCGCGAAGAACGAGGCGGCGCGGGCCGCGTTGCCGTGGTTTGCTCAGATCTCGTTTTGGTTGCCGGCGCTCCTGATCGTCGGGGTGTGCGCCCTCAAGGATACACTCGGGGCCGTCGTGCCGCCGGGGTTGAAAAAGCCCCTCGACGTGCTGGAGACGATGGAAAACAAGCTCAGCGGCCTCGTCGCCGCCGGTGCGGTGGTGCCGATCTCCATCGCGACGGTCACCCGCATGGTGCTGGGTGACGGCAAGGTCGCCGTGGCGGGCGCCGATCTGGCGGGCAGCGGTCTGGCGATGCTGCCCTTGGGCGCGGCGGATATGAGCGGCCTCCTCAGCCTCCTGACCTTGCCGCTCGGGGTGGCAGTGTTCCTCATCGTCTGGCTCGGCTCGCATGCGATCAACGTGCTGATCCTGCTGAGTCCGTGGGGCGCGATCGACGCCGGTTTGAAGGCGGCGCGGACGGCCCTACTCGGCTTGGTGACGGTGACGGCGACGATCAACCCCTGGGTGGGCGCGCTGCTGTCGGTCGTCGTGATCGTCGTGGCTTATCTGGTGGCGGGCTGGGCGTTCCGGCTGACGGTTTTCGGCTCGGTTTTCTGTTGGGATTTCCTGACGGGGCGACGGAAGAGCTTTTCGCCGGCGGAGTGCGGCAATCCTATGTTTGCCGGGCCCGCGCTACCCGGGGTGCCGGTGCGTACCTACGGGACGTTGGAGCGCGGCGCGGCGGGTGGATTGGAGTTCAAATACCGCCCGTGGCTGGTGCTACCGGAAAAGACGACCGCGTTGGCGACGGAAGCGGGCGGACTGGCGGTGGGGGAGGGCGCGTTTTTCTCGGACATCTTGTCGGCGGAAGGCCGTTCCCTGTTCTCACTGCCGCCTCGTTACCGTGGGCATGAGGCGAAGGTCGCGGTGGTTTACGGCTTGGGCGGTGGGGTGAAACCGGCGGGCCTGCGTAAGGCTTGGGCGGCGCTGCGGGAAATGTTAGGAGGGTCGAGTAAGCAGCCCGCCTAATGAGCAAGTTATAACAACCATATGCGCCGTCGAAATTTCCTTAAATCTTCTTTGGGAGCCGCCTCTGCATTTTCGAGTTTGGCGGTTCTCCGTGCCTCCGATAAATCACAAGGCAAGTTTAAAACAGCTTTAATCGGGGCTGGCTGGTGGGGTGGAAATGTATTGGGGGAGGCGATGGCCAGTGGACGGTGCAGGATCGTCGGAATTTGTGACGTTGATCGGCGCGCTCTGGATCCGGCGGCTGAACGGGTTTCCAAGCTCACGGGCGATCAACCCGGGCGCTACCGCGATTACCGTGAGATGCTCGAAAAGGAGCGGCCGGAAATCGTCATCGTAACCACCCCTGACCATTGGCACGCGCTGCCCACGATCGCGGCGCTCAAGGCCGGCGCGCATGTCTACGTCGACAAGCCCACCGCGCACACTGTCGGGGAAAGTCAGGCGATGGTGCGCGCGGCGCGGGCGCACGGCCGCGTGGTCCAGGTGGGGCACCACCGGCGGATGGCGCCGCACATGATCCAGGCGCGGGACTTTATCCGTGGCGGTGGGCTCGGTACAATCGGCATGATCCGCTGCCACCTCAACGCGGGAGGTGCGGGACCTGAGGAACCGTTGCCCACGCGGCCCGTCCCTCCCGAGCTCGACTGGGACCGGTGGTGCGGCCCGGCCCCGCTGCGGCCGTTCAACGGCGGCAACCCGGCGCGTCCCGATGACGCCCCGGGGACGCGCGGTATCCACCCGCGCGGTCACCGGCATTACTTGGATTTCGCCAACGGTTCCCTCGGGGACATCGGTGTGCACTGGCTCGACACGGCGCTCTGGATCACCGGCGAAACCGCGCCGCGGCGGGTGCATTCCACCGGTGGCCGTCCGATCAAGGGCCCCGCGGTCTTCACCGCCGACGCTCAGACCAGCGACGCGCCCGACCATCAGGTCGTGCATTACACCTTCGATCGCTTCACGCTCACGTGGGAGTCGCGGCTGTTCGGCGGAAATGACGCCGAGAAGGGCGACGTGGCCGGCATGTATTTCTACGGCACGAAGGGCACCTTTCAGCTGGGCCACCGCGGCGGCTGGGTCTTCTACCCGGCGGGCGGCGGCACGCCGCAGGGGGAGAAGGCGCGGTTGAACGAGCCTGACGCGCAGAACATCCGCGAGCTCTGGATCGACTTCCTCGCCGCCATCGAGACCGGGTCCAAACCGGCGTGCGAGATCGCCGACGCGCACCGCGCCACCACGTGCGCGCTGCTGGGCATGGTGAGTCTGAAGGCGGGACGCAGTGTCGCTTGGGACGCCGCCCGTGAGACCATCCCTGGCGACGCCGAGGCGGCGAAGCTCCTGCGCCGCGAGTACCGCAAGGGCTGGGAGTATCCCGCCTGAACTATTTCCATCCCAACCGATGAAACACCGGATCGCGCTTGTTCTCACCGCCCTGCTGTCCGTCGCATCCGCATCCGTCGCCGCTCCCGCCCGGCCCGCGACCGAAGGCCGGTTTCTCTACGTGGCGGTGCCGGGAATCCGCAACTACCTCGAGTTTGGCGGCCATGGCGTGCTGGTGTTCGATATCGATCGCGGACACGCCTTCGTGCGGCGGATACCGGCCGGCGGGCGCAACGACAAGGGTCAGCCCTTGAACGTGAAAGGCATCGCGGCGAACCCCGCCACGCGCCGGCTCTATGTGAGCACGCTCCAGTTCCTCACGTGTTTCGACCTGATGACCGACGCTATCATCTGGGAAAAGGCGTTTCCCGGCGGTTGTGACCGCATGGCGCTTTCGCCCGACGGCAAGGTCATGTACCTGCCCTCGCTGGAGAAGGATCACTGGCACGTGATCGACGCGTTGACCGGCGACATCCTGCGCCGCATCGAGATCCCGTCGGGGGCGCACAACACGGTTTACGGCGCCGACGGCGCGGCCGCTTACCTCGCCGGCCTACGCTCCCCGATGCTTCGCGTTGCCGAGACCATCGGCCACACGATCGCCCGTGAGGTCGGGCCGTTCAGCGCCCCGATCCGGCCCTTCACGGTCAACGGAGCGCAGACGCTGGCGTTTGTGAACGTCAACAACCTGCTCGGTTTCGAGGTCGGCGACCTGCGTACCGGCCGGATGCTCCACCGCGTGGAGGTGCAAGGTTTCGAGAAGGGAACGCCGAAACGCCACGGTTGCCCGAGCCACGGTATCGGTCTCACCCCCGACGAGCGTGAGCTCTGGGTATGCGATGCGGTCAACGAGCGCATGCACATCTTTGACGCGACCGTGATGCCGCCTCGTCAGGTCGGGGCGGTGCGCCTGCGCGAGCAGCCGGGCTGGATCACCTTCAGTCTCGATGGAAAACTCGCCTACCCGTCGACCGGCGAGGTGGTCGAAGTTACAACCCGACGCATCGTCGCCGCCTTGTCCGACGAAACCGGCGCGGCGGTGCACAGCGAGAAAATGGTCGAGGTGCATTTTTCGCGCGGGCTTCCTGTGCGGACCGGTGACCAATTCGGAGTGGGTAGGGTAAATCATCGCCGGTGAATTTCACCCCGTTGCGAATTGGGCGCATTTGCCCGCTACCGACGGTACGGTGTGAAAATTTCCCCAGGAGAAACGTGGTTCCCGAGACATCCGCTGCGATCTAACCCGCAAGCGGGCTGGCACGTTTCCAGCAAAGGATGAGGTCCATCTCCGTCCCCCATGCCCGTTGAGCGTCAGAGCTTTTTTGTCGTACGGCCGTCCTGCTCGATCTTCCGTCTCCCGGTCGGCGGCTCCCTTTCCTCAGCGATTGCCTTTTGGTGACCGGCATCATCCCTTAAGTTTTTAATCCAAGAACGCACATATGAAAATCCCTGCACTTCTGCGCAGTTTTGTCGGATCGCGGTCGTTCCGGCCGCGCTTCCTGTCCGGCCTCCTCGGATTCGTCGCGATCGCGTCCTTCGCGACGGCGCAGACGGCGCCGTCCTTCACCACGCAGCCGGCGGCCGTCACCGTGATACTGCCGACGACGACGAGCGCCTCGTTTACCGTGGCGGTGACGGGTGATCCGGCTCCTACCTTGCAGTGGCAGGGCAACGCCGGCTCGGGCTGGATCTCCCTCTCCAACGACGGCACCTATTCCGGCGTCACCAGCACGACGTTGGTCGTCTCCGGGATCACGACCGCGTTCAATGGCTACCAGTTCCGCGCGGTCGCGGGGAACACCGCTGGCGCGGTTAACTCCAACGAGGTTGCTCTGACCGTCCAGGTCGCCCCCGTGTTCACGACTGGCGCCACGGCCAGTTTCACCCTCGGCATGGCGGGCAGCTTCACTGTTACCGCCACCGGCCGGCCGGCGCCGACGCTCTCGCTCGCTTCTGGTTCGCTGCCGACGGGCGTCTTGTTCGCGACCACCTCCACGGGAGTCGATTCCACCACCGCCACACTGAGCGGCACTCCTTCGACCGGAGGCGGCACGACCATCAGCCTCGTGCTCCGGGCGGTTAACGCCGCCGCCACGGTGGACCAGAATTTCAGCCTGGTGGTCATGACCGTTCCCGCGATCACCACCCAACCGGTCAATGCGACGGGCTCGTTGGGAGATACCATCACATTCACTGCCGCCGCTTCCGGTTCGCCGGCCCCCACCTACCTCTGGCAGCGTCTTCCCTTCGGGACGGCCACCTGGGTTGATCTGTCCACCGACGGTACCTTCACCGGCGCGACATCCTCCACGTTGACGATCGCGCGGCTGCCGTCCGGTTTGGCCGGCGATTCCTTCCGGGTTGTCGCCACCAACGCGGCGGGTAGCGCCACGAGCTCAGCCGCTACGCTAAGCATCGCCAACGCCACCGTCGTCTCCACGCTCGCGGGTAAAGCCGGCGAGTCAGGCACGGTCGACGGGCTCGGTGCGACCGCCCGCTTCAACGGTCTCGCGGGACTCGTCGTGGATGCGGCCGGAACACTCTACGTCGCCGATACGTCGAACCATATTATCCGAAAGGTCAGCGCAGCCGGCAATGTCACCACCTTGGCCGGTGTCGCGGGTTTGAGCGGTAATGCTGACGGCGCCGTTGGCACGGCTCGGTTCAGTGGTCCGATCGCCGTGGCGGTTTCGCCTGCCGGCACGGTCTACGTGGCCGACACGTACAACCACACCATCCGCGTCATCGCGCCGGACGGCACGACCTCGACCCTCGCCGGTCTGGCCGGAAACAGCGGCAATGGGGACGGCGTCGGTTCTGCCGCCCGTTTCTCCTTCCCCTCGGGTATCGCGTACAACCCGGCCGGGTTCCTGATTGTTGCTGACACGTTTAACCACACGATCCGCAAGGTTCTTCTGAACGGCACGGTTTCCACCCTCGCGGGCGCCGCTGGATTGCAGGGATCCACCGACGCGACCGGTGCTCTGGCAAAGTTCGCCTACCCGTATGCCGTTGCCCTCGATACCAATGGCATCATCTTCGTCGCGGATTCAGCGAACCACGTCATCCGTCGTGTTGATGCCTCGAACGGCGTTACGACGCTAGCCGGGTCGGCCGGGATCACCGGCAGCGCGGACGGAACCGGCGCTGCGGCGCGCTTTTATCAACCTTCCAGCGTAGCCTGCGACAGCGCTGGAAATGTCTACGTGGCCGACACGATCAACAACACCGTGCGGCGGGTGACTCCCGCCGGAGTTGTCACGACGATCGCCGGTAGCGCCGGGCAAGCCGGGTCCGTGGACGGGGTGATTTCCGCCGCACGTTTCCGCCAGCCGCTTGGTGTGGCGGTGGATTCGAGCGGCGTGGTGTACGTTTCCGACACGCGCAACCATACCCTGCGCCGTTCAAGCACCGGGCAATCTCCGGCGATTACCGTGCATCCGCAGTCCACCGTGGCAGCGGTCGGCGGCTCGGCCAGCTTCACCGTGGTGGCGACAGGAACTCCTGCGCCCACCTACTACACGTGGCTGAGGCAGCCGGCGGGGGCGACCCAGTTTTCCGTGGTCACGGCCGACAGCACCTTCAGCGGCGTCAACACCGACAAGCTGACCATCAGCAATGCCACGTCCGCCATGAGCGGTGACCGCTATCAAGTGGTTGTTTCGAATTTGATCGGGTCCAACGCCACCTCCATCTCCGCGGGTCTCACCATCGGTACCGCCCCGAGTTTCACGAGCGAGGCGAGCACCACCTTCCGCGCAACCGTGGCCGGGGGCTTCACGGTCGCTGCGACCGCTTCGCCCACTGCCATCTTCACCGCTTCAGGCCTGCCGTCCTGGGCGAACCTGGACGCCGTTTCCGGCGTTCTGAGCGGAACTCCTCCCGACACGACCGGCTCGCCCTTTACGATCACCCTGACGGCGAGCAACGGTATCGCGGTCAACCAGACCTTCATCCTGACGGTTCTGCCGGCGGTGCTTCCCCCGGCCATCGCCACCGCGCCGGCCTCGACGACGGTCAATCAGGGACAGAGCGCGACCTTGAGCGTGAGTGTCACTGGCACCGAGCCCTTCACTTATCAGTGGCGTCGTAACGGAACCGCCATTGACGGCGCCACGGCATCGAGTCTCACGCTCTCGGCGGTCCAAGCATCCGCTGCGGGCAGCTACACGGTTACAATTACCAACTCCGCCGGCTCCATCACTTCCGCTGGTGCTGCCCTTTCGGTCAACACGGCCCCCGTGATCACCCAGCAGCCGCGTTCGGTCGCGGTATTGGCCGGAACTTCCGCCACACTTTCCGTCTCCGCGACGGGCAGCAGCAGCTTCTCGTACCAGTGGCGCAAGTACGGCGTGGCCGTCGCGGGTGCCACAAACGCCAGTCTGGTCCTCTCCGGCTCCGCCGCCGACGCGGCCAACTACGACGTCCAGGTAAGCAACGTGCTCGGCACCACGACCAGCGCCGTCGCCCAGGTGGCTGTGGCCTCCGCCGCGGCCGCTCCGGTCATCACCGTGCAGCCGGCCGCCCGTTCCGTGGTTGCCGGAGGTGCGGTGAGCATGGAGACCAGCGCGATCGGCGTTCCCGCCCCGTCCTACCAGTGGCGTAAAAACGGCGCGGCGGTTTCGGGCGCGACCAACGCCACGCTTTCGCTCGCCGCCGCGCAGGTCGCCGACGCGGGCACATACGACGTCGTGGTCAGTAATTCGGCCGGCTCGGTCTCGTCGGCGCCCGCGTCCTTGCGGGTGGCCGCGCGGAGCTACGCCGGGGTCTACTTCGGCACGTTCGCGTCCGGCCAGGGTTCACTCGCCCTGCTGGTGCGTGATGACAACACGGGCGTGTTGCTCGGATTCGTCTCCGGTTCCTCCATCCCTGTGATCGGCCAGTCGTTCACCGTGAATGATTCGGGTGCCTTCTCCTTCGCCCAGTCCAGCGGTGTCTCGCTGGTTGCCGCGGGGACGATCGCCGTCGACGGCTTGGTGACAGGCACAACGGGCGGCGCAGTTGCGGTCTCGTTCTCCGCGAATCGCGCCGCTTCCGGTGTCACGCAAACCCTCGCTGGTCTCTACAAGGCCGGCGCCGCGTCGAGTGGTGCATCCGTGCAGATTATCGCGGGACCCGATGGCCGCGCCTTCGCGCTGATCACCGCGGGCACGTCCGCCGACGGCGCCTCGGGCAGCGTGACGACCGCCGGCGCGGTTTCGGTGACCACCGGCCGCAATGTCGTCACGGCCGCGATCAATGCCGCGACCGGCCTGCTCACCGGTTCCGTCGCGGGCTCGATCAACGCGACACTGGCGGGTGGAGGCGAGGCCGCCCTCGGCCTCCAGCGCCTCGTCAACATCTCGACGCGCGCGCGTGTCGGCTCGGGCGACGGCGTGGCCATCGCCGGTTTCGTGATCGCGGGTGAGGAGTCCAAGCCCGTCCTTATCCGCGCGGTGGGACCCACGCTCGGCGCGGCACCGTTCAACGTTTCCGGCGTGCTCGCCGCGCCGCGTCTCGAGTTGTTCCGTGGTGCCACTTCGCTGGCCGTCAACGCGGGTATCGCCGCGAACCGCGCGGCCATCGACGCCGCGGGCCGTCAGGCCGGCGCCTTCGCCCTCGACGCCGCGGGTAACGATGCCGCCATCCTGACCACGCTCGCTCCGGGCAACTACACCGCGCAGGTGAGCGGGGCTTCCGGAGCGGCGGGCATCGCGCTGATCGAGGTCTATGACCTGTCGACCACCGCCGCCGGTCAGAAGATGCTCAACATCGCCACGCGCGCCTCCGCGGGTTCCGGCGACAACACCCTCATCGCCGGCTTCGTTGTGCCGGCCGGCGCCAGCAAGCGGGTTCTCGTGCGCGCGGTTGGTCCGGGCCTGACCCCGTTCGGCGTGACGGGGGTGCTGGCCCAGCCCGTCCTCCAGCTGCAGTCGGGCTCCACGGTCGTCGCGCAGAACACCAATTGGACGACCTCCGCTGACCGCGATGCGATCACCGCCGGCTCCTCGCAGTCCGGCGCGTTCGCGCTGTCGGCCGGAGACTCGGCCCTCATCGCCACGCTTGCTCCCGGCAATTACACCGTGCTGGTGACGGGCGTGGGCGCCACCTCGGGTATCGCGCTCGTAGAGGTCTACGAGCTGCCGTAACGAGCCGGTGTAGGTTTTCACTCGAGGCCCGGGCTTTGCCGCCCGGGCCTCTTTTTTGCTCCGCTTGCCACGTGTGATCAGCGCGCAGCCAACGGTCGGGCGCGGACCCCGAGGTGGTTGCCGTTGGACCGTTGCGCCGCTTCCCGCCCGCGAAAGGGATTCAAAAGAGTGGAGAGCCATCCGCCGTCCGCGGGTTCATTGCGCACCTCGGGTCCGCTCTTTTCCTCGACGACCAGCGTGGTGGATCCGCCTCCATCGAGATTGAGCGCCTCGTGGGCCCCGAGTTGCAGCAACCAATCGGCGAGCTCCACCAGCGTCGCGCCTTCGCTCCTTCCGGAACGCCGTCCGTCGATCACCAGCAGGAAAAGGTGCCGGGCGCCTTCGTCCAAACCCACCGCGGTTCGCGGATGGGACTTGTCGCCGCCGGTGTCGTTGGAGGCGGCGACATTCCGGCCTGCCCTCACGATGATTCCCGTCCCCGCGACGGCCGTCCAATAGTCCTCCACGTTGAACGAGGGATCGCTCCGGGTGATGACCGCGCGGTTGTCGCGCGTGATCGCGAGCACGCAATCGCCCGGGCCATGGCGGACCGGAGGGGAGACGATCTTGCCGGCCGCAATCGCGAGGCCGCCGAGGTCCTTTCCTCCCGGATCGCAGCAGGGGGAGAACAGGTTGGCGTTGATCGCCACCTGCGCGCGTTGACGGCGCGCAAACGCGGTGGCGGTCTCACCATCGGTCTCCCCCGGCGCTTCTCCGTTGCCCTCGGTGGAAACCAGTTCGATCCCCGGCGCTCGCAGGTCGATCCGCACCGCGACGGCCCGCTGCGGACGTCCGTCCCTCGCGGTCGCGCGACCTTCCGCGATATCGATCCCCACGAAAACCGGCCGCCAGGGTTCGATCTCCCGCGGCGAGGCGAGGCACGCGGTGGCGAGCAGCGAAAGGCAGAGGCGCCGCACGGCGTTCATGGGCCGAAGCGATCCGGCGTCCGCTTTGACGGCAAGGGCAATGGAGGTCGCCCTTTACGCCGTCGAACTTGCGCCGCCCCGCAGGGTTCCGCATGGTCCCGCGTCCCCACCGCCCCCATGGAATCCGCTCAAACTTCCCGGACCCCATCCTACCGGCCGCTACGCATCCTCGGCTGGAGCGCCGTCGCGTTGCTCGGCGCCGCGTCCGTCGCCGTGCTCGCCTGGTCGCGCGGCGAACACGTCAACGCCCTCTGGATGGTCGTCGCCTCGCTTTGCGTCTTCGCGATCGGCTACCGGTTCCACTCGGCGTGGCTCATGGCCAAGGTGCTCACGCTCGACGATCTCCGGGCCACACCCGCCGAGGTGCGCAACGACGGGCGCGACTTCGTGAAGACGAACAAATGGGTCGTCTTCGGGCATCACTTCGCCGCGATCGCCGGCCCGGGGCCGCTGGTCGGCCCCGTCCTCGCCGCCCAGTTCGGCTATCTGCCCGGAATGCTCTGGATGCTCATCGGCGCCACCCTGGGCGGCGCCGTCCATGACTCGGTGATCCTCTTCTGCTCCACGCGTCGCGGAGGTAAATCGCTCGGCCAGATGGTGCGCGACGAGGTCGGCCCCTTCGCCGGCGCCGTCGCCCTGGTGAGCATTGTCGCGATCATGGTGATCCTGCTCGCCGTGCTCTCGCTCGTGGTCGTCAAGGCGCTGGCCGAGAGTCCCTGGGGTCTCTTCACGATCGCGATGACGATGCCGATCGCCGTGGCCATGGGGCTCGCGATGCGGTCCGCCGGAAACAACGGGCGCGCCCTCGCCTGGATCAGCGGCTTCGGTGTGGTCGCCCTCCTTGCGGCGGTGTGGGGTGGTCAATTCCTCCACGGTACCCAGCTCGAGGCCATGCTGACTCTCAAGGGCACCACGCTCTCCTGGTGGGTGATGGGATATGGTTTCCTCGCCTCCGTGCTGCCCGTCTGGCTGCTCCTCGCGCCGCGCGACTACCTGAGCACGTTCATGAAGATCGGCACGGTGATGGCGCTTGGCGTGGCCGTGATCGTGCTCTCGCCCGACCTGCGTATGCCCGCCGTCACGAAGTTCATCGACGGCACCGGCCCGGTCTTCGCGGGTCCGGTTTTCCCTTTCTGTTTCATCACCATCGCGTGCGCGGCCATCTCCGGCTTCCACTCCCTGGTCTCTTCCGGCACCACGCCGAAGCTGCTCGCGCGGGAGTCACATATCCGCGTCGTCGGTTACGGTGCCATGGTCGCCGAGATGTGCGTCGGCATCATGGCGCTCATCGCCGCCTGCGCGATGGAGCCCGGCCAGTACTTCGCGATCAACATGGCCGGCACGCCCGAGGCCGTCACCGCCAAGGTCACCGCGCTCGGTTTTCCCGTCACGACCGCCGAGATGCAGGCCCTCGCCGATAGCGTGGGTGAAAAGACGATGGTGGGCCGCACCGGCGGCGCACCGACGTTTGCCGTCGGCATGGCGCACATGTTCGCCGGCGTGGTCGGCAGCAAGGCCGCCCTCGCGCTCTGGTACCACTTCGCGATCATGTTCGAGGCGCTCTTCATCCTCACGACGATCGACGCCGGTACGCGGGTGGGTCGCTTTCTCGTGCAGGACCTGCTTGGGTCTGTGCACGCGCCGTTCCGTGACACCCGCTCCGTCACGGGCGGCATGCTCGCCACCGCACTATTCGTCGCGGCGTGGGGCTGGTTTCTCTACCAGGGCGTGGTCGATCCGCTCGGGGGCATCAATTCCCTCTGGCCCATCTTCGGCATCGCCAACCAGCTGCTCGCCGTCCTGGCGCTCTCCCTCGGCACCACGGTGCTGATCAAGATGGGCCGCACCCGCTACATTTGGGCCACGCTGCTGCCGTTGGGCTGGCTGCTTTCCGTCACCGTCTCGGCCGGTCTGATGAAGATCTTCAGTCCGGCTCCCGTGGGATTCCTCGCGATCGCACGGGGACTCGAGGCTCGGATCGCTGGCGGCGGCACGCCCGCCGAGCTCAAGGCGTGGGGCGCCCAGTTGTTTAACAATCGCGTGGATGCGGTCGTCACCGGGGCGTTCCTCGTCCTCGTCGCCATCGTCGTCGCCGCCAGCGTCCGCGTCTGGTGGCAGCTGCTTTCCGGCCGCCGCGCCCCCGCGCTCCGCGAGGAGCCCTACGTGGCCGCCGCGCCGGGTTCGGCCTGAGCATCGCGGCGGGTCGCGGCTGTGCCGCGGCGCACCGCCGCGTGGTGCTCGCGCAGGTAATGCCGCAGCCAGTAGGCGTAGCGAGCGGGCCGGCGCACGATGTCGCGCCGCAGCGCGGCCAGCGTCATTAGCCCGGTCGCGCCGACTTCATCCGGATCGGGCGCCAGCCGCGCCGGGCAAACGCCGAAGAGCACGTGCACGACTTCGTTCTCGATGAGGCCGTTGGGCAGTTCGGTGCGGTACGAGGTGCGGAAGCCGGGGGTCAGCCGGACGTCCGCGCCCAGCTCTTCGCGCACCCTACGCCGTGCCGCCGCCGGCGTGCGCTCACCCGGACGCGGGTGCCCACAGCAGGCGTTGGCCCAGAGTCCGGGGGAGTGGTACTTCGCCTCGCTGCGCTGCTGCAGGAGCAGCCGGCCTCGGGGGTCCACAAGGAACACCGAGAATGCCCGGTGACGCAGCCCGAGTCGGTGCACGCGGAGTTTCTCCCCGCGACCGCTGGCCCGGTCGCGGGCATCGACGAGGATCAACTGCTCCCTGATCGCGGGCACGGTTGGAAGCTTGGTTTCACGCGTTGCGGCGTCGAGCCCGGCGGTACCCGAGGGTTTGCCTTGCGGGAGCGGTGGACGATCAGGTGTATTGCGGGCCTTCTCCGTGGCTGCCCCCCGTCAGAAAAAAACACCCGTCGCCCGGCCCGCCTCGTCGGCCGGGGCGATCATCGACCACGGTTTCATCCCCGTGCGCGCGAAATTGATCGAGGTGGCCGCGTTCCTCGACCGCGTAGAACGCCATGGGGTTGACGACGATTTCCGCTGCGCCGCCCTGCGCGAGGCCGCGGCGCTGCTCGCCGACGGTCGTCCGGAGCGGGCGCGCCGCATCCTCGAGCAATTGAGTGATCCCACGACCGAGCCCGAGGCCGTCTCCTCCGGCAAGGCCGCGCTGGGCGCATGGCGCGCTCCGGCTCCCTTGAAAACGCGCGCCACTCGCCGCCGCTGATCCCGCCATGCGCTACATCGAGCCCCACGGCCACATGGTGAGCCGCACGACCGACGATTATCAGGCGATGGTCACCGCCGGCTGCCGCGCCGTCTGCGAACCCGCATTCTGGGCCGGCTTCGACCGGGGTTCGGTCTCCGGTTTCCGCGATTACTTCCGCCAGCTCACCGAGTACGAGCCGGCCCGCGCCGCGAAGTTCCTGCTGCCGCATTACAGCTGGCTCTGCCTTAACCCGAAGGAGTCGGAGGATCTCGCGCTCGCCCGTGATGTGCTGGCCCTCATCCCCGAGTTTCTCCAGCGGCCCAACGTCCTCGGCATCGGTGAAATCGGCCTCAACCGCAACACGCGCAACGAGCTCACCGTCCTCGAGCACCACGTCGAGCTGGCGGTGCGCCACGACCAGCTTATTCTCGTCCATACGCCTCACCTCGAGGACAAGCTCAAGGGCACGCGCCTCATCCTCGACCTGCTCTCCTCGCACCGCGGCGTGCGCCCGGAGCGTGTGATCATCGATCACGTGGAGGAGCACACGATCCAGCACGTGCTCGACCGGGGTTTCTGGGCGGGCATCACGCTCTACCCCGACTCGAAGTCCTCCCCGCCGCGCGCGGTCGACATGCTGGAGATCTGCGGCCGCGAGCGGATCTGGCTCAACTCGGCCTGTGATTGGGGCGTCAGCGATCCGCTCGCCGTGCCGAAGACCGCGCTCGAGATGCGGCGCCGCGGGCACAGCGAGGACTTCGTCGACGCCGTCCTCTACCGCAACCCGGTGCGCTTCCTCTCCCAGTGCCCGCGGTTCCGCCTCGCGGACGCCTCCTGAGGCCGCGGCCTTCGCCCTCTTTCCGCGGATGCAACTCTCGTCCGGCCTGCACCTCGCCTACTGTACGAACGTGCACCGTGGGGAGACGTGGGCCGAGACCTTCGCGGCCTTGGAGCGGCACACGCTGCCGGTGCGCCGCCGCGTGGCGCCGGGGCGGTCGTACGCGATCGGTCTCCGGCTCGGCCGCCGGGCCGCCGATGAGCTCTCGCGGCCGGCGGAACTCGCCACGTTCCGCGCCTGGCTGGAGCGCCATGATTGCTACGTTTTCACCATCAACGGATTTCCGTACGGCAGTTTCCACGGGACCCGCGTGAAGGAGCAGGTCTACGCGCCTGACTGGTCTACATCCGAGCGGGTCGAGTACACCCTGCGGCTTTTCTCGCTGCTGGCGGAACTCGCTCCGGCCGGAGCCGCCGCGAGCGTCAGCACGGTCCCGGCCTCCTTCAAGGCGTTCGTCGCCGCCGAACCGGCCCGCCGCGCGCGGAT
>JAURJO010000045.1 GCA_030832235.1 Verrucomicrobiota bacterium | reverse complement strand
GCCGCCTCCGCGCGTCCCTCCGCCGCGCCGGCGACTCCGGCCGGCGCGGTTTCGGGTCCCGCCGCTCCCGCCGCCGGCGCGGCCGCGGTTCCGTCGGCGCCGGTCGCCCCGGCCGCCCCCGTCACGCCACGCGAAACCCTCGAGCTGATCGCCGCCCAGATCACGCCGTCCGGCACGATGATCTTCCGCGGCAAGCCCCGCCTGCTCATCGCGGGCAAGCCCTTCGAGGTCGGCACCCGGTTCACCGCCACCTTCAACAACGAGGACCACGAGCTCGAGCTCGTCGCCATCGAACGCACCACGTTCACGCTGCGCTACCGCGGCGAGGACGTCACCCGGCCCATCAAACCCGCCCGCTGACATGAAACGCACGTTCCCGCCGACGGTTCTTCTCTTCCCGTTAGTCCTCGCCGTCGGCCGCCTCCTCGCGCAGCAGCCGGCGCCGGTTAATCTGCCGGCGGCTCCCGCCCAGTCCCCCGCCTCTCCTCCGCCCGCCGCCGCCCCGGCCGCCCCCGCCGCGGTCGAGATCAAGGCCGCCGCCGCGCCCGCCGCCGATCCGGTCGCGAAATCCCGCGACGCCGGTCGCGACACGCTCTCGGTCGATTTTCCCGACGAGGACATCCGCACCATCCTCCGCAACGTCGCCGACCTCTTTGAACTCAACCTCGTCATGCCCGAGGCGCTGCGCGGCAAGACGACCGTGAAGCTCCGCGACGTCACGTGGCGCCAGATCTTCGAGAATGTCCTCCAGCCGGTCGGCTACACCTACAAGGAGGAGGGCAACATCATCAAAATCCTCAGCAACGAGACCCTCGCGCAGGAGCCCGTCTCCACCGAGGTGTTCGTCATCAATGACGCCCGCGCCGCCGACATCATGGCCACCGTGACGTCGCTGGTCGACGCCGCCGCCGGCGGCAAGATCGTCGTCGATGCCCGCAGCAACAGCCTCGTCGTCACCGAGCGGCCGTCGCGCATGAACCGCATCCGCGCCATCATCCAGCAGCTCGACCGCGCCACCGACCAGGTGATGATCGAGACGAAGTTCATCGAGGTGACCGACAGCGACGTGAAGAACCTCGGCGTCAACTGGTCGTCACTCGCCAACTACGAGATCGCCGCCGGCGGCCTCCGCGGGACTTTCCAGCGCAACCGGGATCAGGTGGGCAGCGGCGGTTTCAACGGCAGCAACGGCACGACCCTCAACGACTCGCGCGGCACCACGCGCAACGGCTCGACTGGCACCACCAGTGAATCGACCAACACCAGCGGTTCCAACCAGGCCTCGGGTTCCAATAATTCCAGCAGCGTCACCTCGACCGGCGGTGTCGTCACCCCGACTTCCACCACGGGCTCCACCGGCTCCCTCGGGACCACGGGGTCGTCCTCCAACACGTCCGGCTCGACCAACTCCGTTACCGACGGCGTGAACAACACGCTGAGCAACACCGTCAACAACACCTTCAACTCGCTCGCCTCCCTGGTGAACAACGACGGCACCGCGCGCACGCTCAACGCCGTCTTCTCCGCCTCCGAATTCCGCCTCGTGCTGAGCGCCCTCCAGTCGCAGACGCAGGTGAAGATCGTCTCCAATCCGACCGTCGTCACCCTCAACAACTCCGAGGCCATCATCAACGTCGGCCAGGAGCGCCCGATCCCGAAGTACCAATACAATCAGCAGACCGGCAACCTCGAGGTGAACGGGTTCGAGTTCAAACCCATCGGCGTCATCCTCAAGGTCACGCCGCAGGTGAACGCCGCCGGGCGCATCAAGCTTTCCGTCACCCCCGAGGTCAGCCAGTCGATCAACAACGTCGTCTTCAACGGCAACCAGATCCCGATCATCGACACGCGGAAGACATCCACCACCGTCTCGCTCGCCGACGGCTACACCATGGGTATCGGCGGCCTGCTCACCTCCTCGTCCTCCAACGGCGGCAACCGCGTGCCCTTCCTCGGCGCCATCCCCGGGATCGGTCGGCTCTTCCGCAGCGAGAACAAGCGTCAGGAGATGACCAATCTCATCATCTTCATCACCGCCAAGACCCTCAGCGCCGACGGCGCCCCGGTCGAAAAGGTGTTCGAGTCCGAGCGCGTCCGTAGCATGAACCTCCGCCGCGAGGAGCTGCCCGGCCACCGCGACGGAACGGACCCGTTCCTGAAGACTCCCGCCGCCAAGGTCCCTGAAGCCAAGTAAGCCCCGACAACCCTGGAGGCACCCATGAAACCTTGGCTCCGCATCCTCGCCGCGGCGGCGGCCGCCCTCGCGTTCGCCAGCCCGCTGGCGGCGCAGACCCTTTCGCCGACCGGCATCGCCGTCACGCCACAGTCCGCGGCACCGGGCGACACCGTGGTGATTACCATTACCGCGGTTAACTCGGGTGCCGTGCAGCTGAACGCGGGAGGTTCAGTGACCGGGACGGTTACTTTTACCCACCGGGTCACCGGCTACCAATTTACGACCGGCTCCCAAAGCTTTGTCTCAGCGGGGGCGGTTGCCGCCAGCGGTGGGGGAGGCTCGTTCACCTATTCTTTTCCTGTTCCAACCCGTTTCACGGAAGCGGGAGCCTATAATGCTTCGGTTAATCTGACCGGTGCCAGTAGCGGAACCATCGGAACGGCAACCGCCTCGACCAACAGCGTCCTCACCGTCACCGGAAAGCCTGACCTGCAGATCACCTCGCTCACCTATCAGGCGAGTACGTCGTACGTCGGAGGGACGGTCGTCCCGATGACGCTCAAGTACCGTAACAACATCGCGACCGTCGGGGCGAACAACGTGCCGCTCACTCCGGGTTTCACAGGGTCCCCCTCTTTTGTCCGGATCGCCGTGGTGCTGTCCTCCAATCCCGCCTTCGGTGACGCGGATGATTTCCAGCTCACCATCCACGACATCACATCCAAGGTGAACGCCGACGGTGTCGAACAACCTATCACTTGGAACCAGGTTCTCCCGGGAAATTTCTCGGGCTCGTACTACGTCCTCGCGAAGATCGATTCCTTCGACGCCCTCGCCGAAAACGATCCGCCGGTCCTGACGCAGAACGGCAACAACGTCTGGGCGGGCGACACGGGCCTGAATCCGGCGGCTACGTTGATCAACCTGCTCCCGTCCAACTTCCCGACGGTGACCACCGCCAGCCGCGCCGCGGGCGCCGCGACCACCGCCAACGGTTACAGCGATAACCCGTCGATGACGGCCGACGGTCGCTTCGTGACGTTCGCGTCTGACGCCACAACCCTCGTGACCGGCGACACCAATGCGGTGCGCGACATCTTCCTCTACGACAGCCAGACGAACGGCGTCCGCCGCCTGAGCGTTTCCCAGCAGGGCAACCAGGCCACCGCGGCGTCGAACAACCCGGTGATCAGCGCCGCCGACGGCCGCCACGTGGCCTTCGCGTCCGACGCCCCGAATCTTGTCATCGGCGACACCAACGGATTCAGCGACATCTTCGTGGCCGACACGCTCACCGGCGTGATCACGCGCATCAGCGGCGCCAACGCCGCCGGCGGCCAGGCCAACAACCCCAGCTTCCGGCCCGCCATCAGCCAGACCGGGCGTTTCATCGCCTTCGAGTCCACCGCGACCAACCTGACCGCCACCGCCACCACCGTGGGGCGCAGTCACATTTACGTGCACGACCGTGACGTCTCCGGCAGCGGCGTCTTCGACACCCCGGGCAACACCTCGACGGTGCTGGTCGACACCTCGCCCGCCGGTGCCGAGGGCGATAATTCCAGCATTCAGGCCGTAATCAGCGCCGACGGTTCGACAATCGCTTGGACATCCGACGCGACCAACTTGGTGGCCGGCGACACCAACGGTGTTCGCGACGTTTTTCTGCGCACCCGAAGCGGTGCGGGTCTCGGCACCACGCGCCTCGTTAGCGTCGTCAACGGCTCTGGCGTCCAGGGCAACGGCGTCAGTCAGACCCCGGCGCTGAGTTCCGACGGCCGTTGGGTCGCTTTCGCATCCGTCGCCACGAATCTGGTCGCCGGAGACACCAACGCGGTTTCCGACATATTTGTGTATGACGCCTCGGTTCCCGTTGCGACGCCGGTTGTCACCCGGGTCAGCGTTTCGACTCCCGGGGCGCAGGCCGTTGATCCCAACCCCGCCGGTTTCCAGCTCGGCAGCATCAATCCCACGATCAGCGCCGACGGTCGTTACGTGGCATTCGCCTCGCTCGCCAATAACCTCACGGCCGGTGACACCAGCGGGCAGTCTCAGCTGCAGGATTCCAACGGTGCCCTCGACGTCTTCGTGCGCGACCGGCAGGTGAGTGGCGCCGGTGCGTTCGACGTCCCGGGCAATGTCGCGACCCAGATGGTCAGCGTGAACCCGTTCGGCTATCAGACCAACGGCCTGCTCGGGGTTCCGAGCACCGCCGCCTCCAACATCTATCCGGTCATCAGCGCCAACGGTCGCTTCGTCGCGTTCCCGTCCGACGCCGACAACACCGGCGGCTTCGCCTACGGCGCGACCAACCTGCTACCGCTCGACCAAAACGGCGTGCGCGACGTCTTTCTCTTTGATCGTCGAACCAACGCGTCGGTCACGCCCGCAACCCCGCCGGCGGTGAGCATCACGAGTCCCGGCGACGGTTCCGCGCTCCTCGTGAACACCGCCATCCGAGTCTCGGCCAGCGCCACCACGACGCTCGGCGTGGTCTCGAGCGTCCAGTTCTTCGTCAACGGCGCCAGCCTCGGCACCAGCACGGTCTTCCCGTACTCCGCGGTCTGGACGCCCACCGCGGTGGGTTCCTACACGCTCAGCGCGCTGGTCACCGACAGCTTCGGCAACATCGGCGTCTCCTCCAATGTGCGCGTCACCATCAACGCCGCGCCGTCCGT
Organism: Verrucomicrobiota bacterium; assembly: GCA_030832235.1. GTDB lineage: Bacteria > Verrucomicrobiota > Verrucomicrobiia > Opitutales > Opitutaceae > ER46. The sequence goes on along the minus strand of JAURJO010000045.1, from coordinate 15,983 downwards.
CGGCATCACCAGCCCGACCTCCTCATCGGCCCTCACCGCCGCAGTCGCCACCACGCTCAACGCCAGCGCCTCGGCCTCCAACCCGGGTGCCACGATCGCCAGCGTGCAGTTCTACGTGAACGGCGCGGCGCAAGGCGCGGCCGACACCACCGCGCCGTACTCGGTCGCGTGGACGCCGCCCGCCGCGGGCGCCTACACGCTCACCGCGGTCGCCACGGATAGCGTCGGCACGCAGGCCACGTCGGCCTCCGTGTCCGTCACGGTCACCGCTCCCGGCGGCGGCGGCGGCGGCGCCGGTCCGACGCTGCCCGTCGTCGCGCTCGTCTCCCCGGCGAACGGCGCCACCGTCGCGGTCAACGCCACCCACTCCCTCGTCGCCACCGCAAGTCTCGCCGGCGGCTCCATCGCCAGCGTCGCCTACCAGGCCAACGGCGTGGCGGTCGGCTCCGCCAGCATCTACCCGTTCATCGTCGACTGGAAGCCGGCCTCCCCCGGCAGTTACTCGCTCACCGCGACCGCCACCGGCAGCAACGGCGCGTCGGCCACCTCCGTCGCCAATGTCGTGAACGTCAGCGCGGGTACCGCCCCGAACGTCGCGATCGCGACGCCGCCCGCCAACGCCACGGTCTCCGCGGCGACGGATCAGGCGGTGGTGGTGAGCGCTTCCGCGACCACCGGTGCGATCACGGCCGTCGAGTTGTTTGCCAACGGGGTCTCGGTCGGGGTCGACCAGAGCTTCCCCTATAACTTTGCCTGGAAGCCGGCGGGCGTGGGCACCGTGGTGCTCACCGCCGTCGCCACCGACTCGCAGGGCAACCGCACCCCCAGCGCCGCGATCAATGTCACCGTCGCCGCGGTGAGCGCTGGCGCCCCCACCGTTTCCGTCACGAGCCCCGCCGCCGGCGCCGCGTTGCCGGTGGGCGTGCCGGTGTCCTTCACCGCCGCGGCGGCCGACGCCGACGGCACGGTCGCTCAGGTCGAGTTCTTCGCCAACGGTGTATCGCTCGCCACGGATAGCACGTACCCCTACGGCGTGACTTTCACGCCCAACGCCACCGGCACCTACGTGCTCACGGCCCGCGCGACCGACAACGGCGGCAACGTTGCCACCAGCGCGCCGCTCTCCGTGGTCGTGAGCGGCGGCATCGCGCCCGCCGTGGCGATCGCGACACCTACCAACAACACGACGATCGGCGTCAATGCCCCGGTCAACCTGCGCGCGACCGCCACTTCAACCTCCGGCTTCATCACCGGTGTGCAGTTCCTCGTGAACGGCGTCTCGCTGTCGACCGACACCGCTTTCCCCTACACGGCGACGTGGACGCCCGCCGCCACCGGTAATTACGCGCTGACCGCGCGCGCGACCGACAACCTCGGGAACGTAACCGAGTCGGCGATCGTGGCCGTCACCGTCGGAGCCTCGGCCGCACCGAACGTGACCGTCACCAACCCGGCCAACGGCAGCGCGTTCGTGGTCGGCACGGCCCTCACTCTCGCCGCTGACGCGGCGGACATCGATGGCACCGTGGCCTCGGTGCAATTCCTCGTGAACGGACTGCCGCTGGGCGGGCCGGACGCGACCGCTCCGTATTCCGCGCCTTGGACCCCGGCCGCCGCGGGCGCGTACACGATCACCGCGCAGGCGACCGACAATAACGGCAACATCGGCACCAGCGCCGCGATCACGGTCACGATCGGCTCGAACGCGGCGCCGACGGTCGCGCTCACGAGTCCGTCCGCGGGTGCCTACGGGCTCGGCAACACGGTACTGGTCGCGGCCGCGGCCAACGACGCCGACGGCAGGGTGACCGCCGTGCAGTTCTTCGCCAACGGCCTGTCTATCGGCTCCGCCTCCGCGGCTCCGTACACGGTAGCCTGGCGGCCGGCGCTGGCGGGTAATTATGCGATCACCGCGCAGGCGACCGACGACGCGGGCAACGTCACTACCACCGCGGCGGTGAACATCGCGGTTTCGGGCGTGGCCGCGCCCTCGGTTGCGATCACGAATCCGGCCGCTTCCGCGGTCTTCGTCGCGGGCACGCCGGTGGCTTTCACGGCCGCGCCGTCCGGTGGCAACGGGCCGATCGCGCAGGTCCAGTTCTTCGTGAACGGCGCCAGCCTCGGCGCCGCCGACACCGCGGCGCCCTACGCCGCGACGTGGACGCCCGTGGCGACGGGCACCTACAGCCTGCTGGCGGTCGCGACGGACAGCGCGGGGCTTTCGTCATCGACCGCGGCGACGATCAACGTGCGCGTGGACGGCAACCGCCCGCCGACGGTCGCTTTGTCTAGCCCTCCGGCCGGTGCGAGCGTGAACAGCGGCGCCACGGTGAACCTCACGGCGGTGGCGGCGGATCCCGACGGCACGGTCGCCTCGGTGACGTACCTGGCGAACGGCAACGTGGTGGGCACAGCCGCGGCCGCGCCCTTCGCCGTGGCGTGGGTGCCCGGCGCCGCGGGTTCGTACTCGGTAATCGCGCAGGCGACCGACAACTCGGGTAACGTGACCGCCTCGGCGCCGGTCACGGTGACCGTCAATGCCAACCGCGCCCCGACGGTGGCGGTGACCGCGCCTGGCACCGGCACGGTGGTGCGGGCGGGTACGGCGACCAATCTCACGTCCTCAGCGGCCGACGCTGATGGCACGATCGCCAGCGTGCAGTTCTACGCCAACGGCATCGCGGTCGGCTCGGCCGACACCACGGCGCCTTACGCCGCGGCGTGGACGCCGGCGGCGGAGGGCGTTTACCGGATCACGGCGCTGGCGGTGGACAATTCCGGCGCGAGCACCCTCTCGGCCGAGACCTACGTGATGGCAGTGGCGCCCGGTCTGAAGGGCGGCGATACGATTTACACGGGTAGCTACGCGGGCGGCGGCGAGAACGGACGTTTCGCGGTGATTTCCGCGCGCGGCACCAACGCCACGCTGATCGCGTTTTCCTCGTCCGCGCCCGCGCGTGTTTACTTCAACTCCGGCGTGCCGGTGGATTCCGCGGGCGGCATGGTTCTCGCCGATGCGGCGGGCCGCTTGCAGGTGAACGGCTCGCTTTCGGACACGGGCGCCACGGGCACGCTGGATGCCGGACGTCTCACGTTCATCGGCGCGGTGACTTTGGGCGGTACACCGTCAGTGCCGGCCGGACTTTACTCGGGCGGCATCAGCGGCCGGCCCGATAGCGTTCTGGCGGTGATCGCGGGAGCCGACGGCGCGGTGACCGCGTACATCGCCGATGGTACTTTCCGCGACGCTGGCGCCTCGACGTTCGATGCCCGCGGTGCGTTTACCATCGTCACCCAAGTCGGCACGCGCTTGGTGGCGCGGATCGACCCTGCGACGGGGTTCCTCACGGGCACGCTCACGGGCGGTCCGGGTGGTGCGGTTTCCGGGGCCTTGGCCTCCGGCGCGGCGTTCAGCGACGGGGCTTTGCGCAACCTTTCGACGCGCGGCCAGGTCGGCACGGCGGCGAATGTGCTCATCGCCGGCTTCGTGGTGGCGGGCGACACGCCGAAGCGCGTGCTGGTGCGTGCGGTGGGTCCCTCGCTCGCGGCTTTCGGCGTCACGGGAGTGCTGGCTGATCCCCAGCTCCAGATCTTCGGCGGCGGTTCGCTCGTGGTGGAGAACGACAATTGGGGAGGCACGCCCGCGTTGATCACGGCGGCCGGTCAGGTCGGGGCATTCCCGCTGGACGCGGCCTCGCGGGACGCCGCCGTGGTGGCGACGCTGCCGCCGGGCGCGTACACCGCGCAGGTTTCCGGCGCGGGCGGTGGCACCGGGGTGGCGTTGGTGGAGCTTTACGACGTCGACGCGGCGCAGCCGTTCACGCCGCAGAAATTGGTGAACGTTGCGACGCGCGGCGTGGTGGGCGCGGGGCAGGCGCAGCTGATCGCGGGCTTCGTGGTCAGCGGCAACACCGCCAAGAAGGTGCTGGTGCGCGCGGTGGGCCCGACGCTCGGTCGCGCGCCCTTCAACGTCGCCGGCACGCTGGCCGACCCGCAGCTGCGGCTGGTGCGCGGTGCGGACGTCGTGGTGCGCGACAACGACAATTGGGAAAGCGGTAACGACGCGGCGCTGGTCGCCGAGGCCGCCTCGCGCGTGGGCGCTTTCCCGCTCGCCGCGGGCGGTCGAGACGCCGCGCTGCTCCTCAGTCTGCCGCCGGGCAGCTACAGCGCGCAGGTCACCGGAGCTGGCACGTCGACGGGCATCGCCCTCGTTGAGGTCTACGAAGTTCCTTGAGGCGTTCCGCCGCCAACCACTGGCGGCGGTTCCAGCGGGAAAACCGCGGGAATGAATGGTCATTTCCTTTTCCGCGCCTAGTCTCCCGATTCCGATGTGCAGCCTCCGTCCAGAATCCGCCGCCGTCCGTCCCCACGCGTTCACCGCGGTTTTTTCCCTGCTGGAACCGTCCTTCGGCGGCTTGGATCGCCTGCTACGGGAACAACTCGCGGAGTTTGAGCCGGAGATCCGGCCGATGGTGGAGTACTGCGTCGACACCTCGGGCAAACGCATCCGGCCGGCGCTGGTGTTTCTGAGCGGCGGGGTCGGTGGCGGGAAAGCGTCCGACGAACTGGTTCGCGCGGCTGCGGTGGTGGAACTCGTCCACCTCGCGAGCCTCGTGCACGACGACATCATGGACGAGGCCGACGTGCGCCGGAACCGACCGACCGCGGTGCGGGAGTACGGTCCTGAAGCGGCGGTTTTGCTGGGCGACGCCCTGTTCGCCCACGCGCTGCACCTGGCGGCGCAGTTCCCAACGACGGCGGTCTGCTCGGCGGTTTCCGAAGCGATCCGCCGCGTGTGCGCGGGCGAGATCGTGCAGACCCTGCGGCGCGGATCGCTGGCGGTGACGCGTGCCGACTACTACCGGATCGTCGACCTGAAGACGGCGGAGCTTTTCCGCGTCTCGTGCCACCTCGGAGCGAGCCTCGCGGGGCGGGAGGACGGCTACGTTTCCGCCGCGGCGCGGTTCGGGCGCCACCTCGGCATCGCGTATCAGATTTACGATGACCTCGCGGATTTTTTCGGAGAGGAGGGGAGGATCGGGAAGACCCTCGGCACGGATCTCGCGAGCGGGAAGCTCACGTTGCCGTTGATCGCGCTGATGGAGCGTTTGCCGGCCGACGCAGCGCGCGAACTCGCGGGGGAGATCACCGGGGGCGGGGCGCGTCTCGAGTTGAGGCTGCGCCAGATGGCCGAGCTGGACGTGTTCGGCGCGGTCACCAAGGAGATCGAGGCGGAGCTGGCGAAGGCCGATGGCGCGTTGCGGCCGTGGGCCGCGGAGCCGGGGGCCGGGGGTCTGACGGAATTGGGCGACGTGTTGCGGGCGCAGGTGGCGGGACTGCGGCGCGGCGCGGCGGCGTGATCCGGTTTTTCCATTTGCGCCGCCGACGGGCGTGGCGTTCGTTTTTGCTGTGATCGACGCCGCGAAAGTAATGGGTAAGGCGCTGGTGGCGGCTCCCGAGCGCCTCCAGGAGGCCGATGCCGACCTCGCGATCGTGAAGCGGGTGCACGCGGGTGACGTGGCGGCTTTTGACCAGTTGATCCTACGTTATCGCGAACGCGTCTTCGGGATCATCTACAACCTGTGCTCGAACCGGGAAGACGCGGCCGACCTCGCGCAGGACACCTTCATCAAGGCGTTCCAGTCGATCCACCGCTTCCAGGGCCAATCCTCTTTCTTCACCTGGCTCTACCGGATCGCGGTGAATTCCACCTTCACGCATCTCCGAAAAGCCAGGTTGCGGTCGTTTTTCAGCCTCGAACGGGTCGCTTCCGATGAGCCGGTGGCAAAGGAAATTATTGATGCACTGACAGATACGTCAGGGGCTGACCGTGAATCCTACGTCCGCGAGCTTCAGGAAAAATTGAACGATGCGATGCAAAAGTTGTCTATCAAGCATCGTACTGTGGTGACTTTGTTCGAAATCGAAGGCCTCGGCCATCAGGAGATCGCTGACATCATGGGCTGCTCCGTGGGCACCGTACGCTCCCGTCTTCACTACGCGAAGCAACTCCTCCAGTCGGAGTTGCAGCCCTATATCCGCCGATGAATCGCGACGGGAAACGCCCGGTTTCTTTGGAGGACTTGCTGCGGTTGAAGCGCGCCGAGCGTCCGGCCGAATCCTTCTGGGCGGATTTCGACCGCCAGTTGCGCGCCAAGCAGCTTGCCGCCTTGGTGGAGAAGCGTCCGTGGTGGCAGGCATTTTCCCTGAGTGGATTGGTGTCCGGTTTGCGGCGCCATCCGGTTCCGCTCGGCGCAGCGGTCGCATTGGCTGTCGGGTTCGTTGTGGTGCGTGACGGAAGGCATTCCGTGGCTTCCCAGCCGGTGGCCGCGGTCGCCCCGGTTACGGCGATGGTTTCTTCACCGGTTGCCTTGGCTTCCGTGGTGGATTCCGCGCCTGCCCCGCGTTCGATCAATTCTGCGCCGGCGGCGGGTTTTGTGGCGGCGACCGTTCCCGCGCGCGCACCGGAGATTGCGTCCGAGGTGGCGTCGGTTCCGGCTTCGATTGAAGCCGCCCAAACCGCATTCGTTCCGCCGGAGACGGAATCCTCCCGCTCCCTTTTCGCCGGTACCATGCCACTTTTCCTGGAGGCGCAGTCCTCCCTGCTCGTGAGTTCGGCCGATCCGGTCACCTCCGGTCCGTTTCTCGGAGGTGGCACGCGCGTCGAGGCGCGGGCGCCGGCGTCGCGTGTGACGGTGGAGCCGTTGCGGCAGATCACCCCGCCCGCGGATCGTCGCGGTTCGCGGATTCTCACCGCAATGGTTTCGATGTCGTCGGTTGAAAACGCGATGCGCACCACCGAGCGCGCGGCCAGCCGGCTTTCCGAAGAGCAGCTTTACGATCAGATCCGCCGAGTGGGCGCCGTGGGCGCCGCGGTAAACGTGAAGTTCTGATCACCCGAGCGCCGGGCTCGCCTCCGGGCTTTTCCCAAGCTGAATCCCGGCCATGGCTGTCCACCGGGCTCTCCTTTCCGTGCCAACCCGCGGCGCGGGTCTTCTGGAGATCACGGATCGCGTCGCCGCCGAGGTGGCGCGCAGCGGCGTGCGCGACGGGCTGGTGAGCGTGTTCTGCCGCCACACGAGCTGCTCGCTGGTGATCATGGAGAACGCCGATCCGTCAGCGCGCCGCGACCTGGAGCGCTGGCTCGATCGGCTCGTGCCGGCGGACGATCCGGATTTCACGCATACGGCCGAGGGGCCCGACGATATGCCTTCGCACATCAAGATGGCCCTCACGCGCACGAGCGAGACGGTGCCGCTGGGCGACGGACGGATGCTGCTCGGCACGTGGCAGGGGATTTTCCTCTGGGAACACCGCCGCGCGCCTCACACGCGCGAGGTGATCGTGACCGTGATCGGAGGTTGATCCGCCGCTTGGACGGCGCGTTCGAAGCCCGCCCGCCATGCGCGGGAAGCCCGTCGCTTCAGAAACGCCCGCGCACGCCGAGGGTCCAGACCGCGCCGTAATACTGGTTGGCACGCATCAGACGCGGCTCATTGACGTAGCCGCGGATCGGCGAGTTGGCGATGTTGCGGCCGCTGATCGTGACCTCGTATGCCCGCCCCATTTTGTAGCCGCCGCTGAAGTCGAACATCAGGCGTTCGTATTCCCATTGGGTTTGCGTCGCACTGATCGAGGTCAACCGCGCGGAGGCCCACGTGCAGCGGAGCTGGGCGTTGAAGAGATGGTTGCTGAAGCGCAGGCCGCCGTTGGCCGCCTTGGGGACGAGGTTGGTGACGGCGGTGTCGGCCGCGGCGCGCGAGATCGAGCCAAAGACGCTGAAGCCCCGGGCGAAGCCGGGGAGAAACACGAGCTGCTGGCTGTATTCGACTTCGGTTCCGTCGATCCGCCGGGTGCCGGCGGCGTTGGCGGTGCGTTGGAACGTGTAGCCCGCGTACTGGGGGTCGTCGGCGTAGCCGGCGGCGTCGGATGAAACGGTCTCAAGGCCGAGGCCCATGTTTTTCACGTTCAAACGGTAGGCCGACACGCTGAGGGTGCCTGCCGGCTCAATGTAGTACTGGACGCTCACGAAATACTTGTCGGACGTCTCGGGCTTCAGGTCGGGATTGGGGATGCGGATCGTCTGGTTCGTGTCGTTGATGGTGATGGCGCCGGCGACGTTGTTGTAGTCGGGGCGGCCGATGGCCTGGCTGGCGGAGAGTTGCGCCACCAGGTTCCGGGAGAACGAGTATTTGGCGCCTCCGCTGAAGAACGTGTTGTCGTAGCCGCCGTACTTGTTGCTCCGCTCGAAGCCGCGGTACTGGTACGCGACGTAGGGGATGGTGTTGGCGGTGTAGCCGGCGGCGCGCACCTGGGCGGCCGGGCGCAGGTCGAAATTCCGCCCGACGGTGCGGGTGCGTTCCTGGCGGGCACCGAGGTTCAGGCGCAACTGGTTCCAGCGGGTGTTGAGCTCGACGTAACCGGCGTCGACCTGCTCCTTCGCGGCGCGAGGGCTGGTGTAGAGCTGCACGTAGTTGCCGTACTCGTTTTCGATGAAGTATTCCGGGTGCTGGCGGTACAACCCGTACATCGCGGTGGCGTTGGCGACGGGCAGGTTGAGCGAGTCAATGTTGTCCCCCTGCTTGGGGTCGTAGAGGCCGGGCGTGCGCGGGTGGAAGAGCATCACGGTTCCCGGGGCTAGTTGGTTCCGCGCCGGCCCCACGTAGGTCCAAGTCAGGGACCCGGTTTTCCACAAATCGTAGACGGTGAGGCGCGACTTCAGGCCGGCCCCGACGGTGACGGGTAGGCCGAGGTTGAGCACCTGCTTGGCGTCGAGACCGCCCGACCAGACCTGGCTGCGGCCGGTACGCTCGGCCGTGCCGATGTTATTGGGGTTGGCGTCGGAGCGATTGTAACTGGCGGTATCGCTCCAGTCGGGACCGGAGACGCGGGTGAATTGCCAGTCGGGCGAGGTGGGGCTGCTGCGCCGCGCGCTCCAGCTCATGCGCGTGATCCAGTTGTTGGTGGACGCCCAGTAACCGCTGCGGCGGTCCTCGTAGTGGGTGGTGCTGCGGGAGTAGCCGCCGGCGGCGGTGAGGGTGAGGTCGCGGCGCTTGTACTCCACCTTTGGGGAGAAGGCCACGGTGTCGTTCCACTTGTCGCTGTGGCCCATGGCGGACTCCAGGCGCGTGTTGGCGTTGGCGGTGGGCTGGGCGAGGAGGTAGGTGAGCGTGGAGCTCGGGTCGATCTGCGCGCTGGCGGCGCGGAACGTGAGCACGCGGGAGTTGATCTCGTCGCGGAAATGCGAGCCGGAGGTGCGCAGGGCGACGACCAGTTCCGGGGTGACCTTGTAGTCGAGGTTGAGGCCGATCGCCGAACGGGAGGTGATCTTGGGGTTATCGCGGAAGACGAGCGCGTTGATCACCGGGCCGCGGGTGGCGTTCGAGGTGTCGATCGTTTGATTGAGGATGGCCTGCTCGTTGTAGAGCTGATTGCCGGAGATGCTGAGTTGAATTCCGAAGCGCTGGTTGAACGACTCCGAATAAGTGAACACGGCGCCGGGACGGATCTTGCGGTGCACGCCGTCGCCGGGTCCCGGGGTGCGGCTCAGGGTGAAGTCGTAGGGGTTGGCGCTGACGGTGGCGGCGACGGTGACCTCGCGGCCCTTGCGGTCGAACGCGTTCCGGCTGCGGAGGTTCAGGCTGCCGGCGGGGGCGTCGGCGTCCATGCTGGCGGTGAGCGTCTTGTTGAGCTCGATCGACTCCACGCTGGAGATCGAGGCCTGCTCGAACTCAAATTGCCGTGTGGTGGCGCCGAAGGTCGCCGAGGCCGCGCTCGCCATGCGCATGCCGTCGATGCTCACCGCGGCGTACTTCGGATCGAGGCCGCTGATGCGCACCGCGCGCGCGTCGGCGTTGTTGTAGTCGATCACGACGCCGGGCAGGTATTTCACGAACTCGCCGACGTTGCCGCCGGTGACGTCGCCGAAATTGTCGGAGGCGACGACGCTCTTCATGTTCAGCGCGGCGCGTTGTTCCATGATGGCCTTGGCGTTGCCCTCGCGCTCATTGGACACGACGAATTTGTCGAGCCGCACGACCTCGCCCGTGGCGCTCTTCGCGGCCGGCCCGAACGTGGAGCCCTTGAGCTCGAAGTCACGGACGGCGGTGGCGCCCGGCGCTACTGTCAACTTGGCGGTCGCGCGGTCATAGCCGGTGTAGGTCACGGAGACGGAGATGTCACCGGCGGGCACGTTCGGCAGCGCGTACGAGCCGTCGTCGCCCGAGAACGCCACAATGTTGGTGCCTTCGACGGCGATCTCGGCGTTGCGCACGAATTCGCCGGTGGCGGGGTTGAAAACTCGGCCGGAAACGCGGCCCGGAGCGCCGGTTTGGGCCGCGGCGGGCAGGAGGGCCAGGAAAACCAGTGAGAAAACGAGGGTGAGCAGCGGGGTGGTTTTTCTCTTCATGACGCAACGGGAACGGGAGGGTGGCTATCGCGGGCCGGGGACCATGCCCGGCCAGACATAGGCCTGCAGCATGACGAGAACGCCGACGAGCACAGCGAGAGCGATGCTGTGCCAGAAGACGGCGCGGAGGATCGTGCCCGCCGAAGGGCTCTCCGGGTGTCCGCCGGTCGCCACGCTCGCGACGACGATACTCTGGGCGTCGATCATCTTTCCCATGACGCCGCCGGAGCTGTTGGAGGCGCACATCAGCACGGGTGAAAAGCCGAGCTGCTCGGCCGTCACCTTTTGCAGGTTGCCGAAGAGAACGTTGGAGGACGTGTCGCTGCCGGTTAGGGCAACGCCGAGCCAGCCGATGAGCGGCGAGAAGAACGGGAAAAGCCAACCGGTGCCGGCCATCGCGAGGCCCATCGTGGTGTCGGTGCCGCTGTACCGCGTGGTGAAGCCGAGGGCCATCATCACGGCGATGGTCAGCAGCGAGACGCGGACCCGAAGGAGCGTCTGCCCGTAGATGACGAGGGCGCGGCGAGCACCGACGCCGAGGACGATCGCCGACGCGATCGCGGCGAGGAGCAGGGCGGTGCCAGTGGCGGAGAGCAGGTTGAGGCTGAACACCGCCTTTTCCGCAGTCGGCGTCGGAGCCACGGGCGGGACCTTCAGGACGGCGTTGTGCAGGACGGGTACGGGAATCTGCGGCGCGAACCAGCCGTTGAGGGCTGATTTCACCGCTGGCAGGCCCCACAGGAACACGAACGCCGAGAGCAGGATCCACGGCGCCCAAGACTTCCATTTTGGCCCGGTCGCAGTGGCCGTGGCGGTTTCCGTCCGGGCGGATGGATTAGCTTGCTCCTCAGCGGGACGCCAGAAGCGCATCAGCACCACAACGGCGAGCAGTGAGGCTGCACCCGCAACGATGTCGACCAACCATGGACCGTGGAGGTTGCTCACGAGGAATTGCACAATGCCAAAGCTTCCGCCGGCGACGAGGCAGGCCGGCCACACGGCGATCATCCCGCGCCAGCCGGCTTGGGCGGCGACGAGCCAGAAGGGAACGATGAGGGAAAAGAACGGCAGCTGGCGGCCGACCATCGCGCTGAGGTCGAGCACGTCGAGGCCGGTGAGCGGGGCGAGGGTGACGAGCGGGGTGCCGAGCGAACCGAACGCGACCGGAGCGGTGTTGCCGATCAGGGCGAGTTTCGCGGCCTCGAGCGGGCGGAACCCCAATCCGATCATCAGTGCGCCCGAGATGGCGACCGGTGCCCCGAATCCTGCGGCGCCCTCGATGAACGCACCGAAAGAGAACGCGATCAGCAGCGCCTGGATGCGGCGGTCGCCGGAGACGCCGGAGACTTGGTTTTGCAGGACCTTGAATTGTCCGGTCTCGACCGAGAGCTGGTAGATGAAGATCGCGTTGAGGATCAGCCAGCCGATCGGCAGCAGTCCGAAAGCCGCGCCGTAACCGGCCGCGGCGAGCGCGAGCGGCGCGGGCATGCCGTAGGCGAGGATCGCGGTGAGCAGCGCCAGGGCCAGCGCGGCTATCGCCGCGAGGTGGGCGCGGACGTGCCAGAAGGCCAGGAGGCCGAGGAGGACGACCACCGGCAAGGCGGCCACCACGGTGGACAGGGCGAGCCCGCCGAGCGGGGCGTAATTCTGGGACCAGGTCATGGGGTAGGGGGTTGACCGCACCCGCTTTTGGCGGGGCGAAGGGGAAGGTGCCGCGCGGTCGCCGACCGGCGCGCGCTGAGCTCAGAACCAGCGTTTCTTGCGAAGATAGATCACCATCAGGATCGTTGTCACCAAGGTGAACGCCAGCGCCCACGGGTAGCCGTTCTTCAGCTCGGGCATCGCCTCGAAGTTCATGCCGAACCACGTGCCGACCACCATCACCGGGATGGTGACGGCGGTGATCGCGGTGAGGAACTTGATGCCCTCGTTCGCCTCGAAGGCGGCCTTGTTGAGATAAATGTCGAAAGCCATGAGCAGCCGTTCGTGGTAGCCCGCGGCGGTGTCCTCGAGACGGGCGAGGTTGTCGCGCAGGTCGCGGAAGTACGGCAGCAGCTTCGGGCGGATCATTTTGCTGTCACCCCGCGCCAGCCGCTCGATCACGTCGCGCTGGGGCCGCACAATCGTTCGCAGGTGGGTGAAGTCGCCGCGCACGTGCAGCATCTCGTTCACGAGCGTCTTGTGCACCGATTCCTTGGCGAGCACGTGCTCCTCGAGATCCTCGAGCTCCGCACGAAGCTCCTCGATCACCGGCGCGTAATTGTCGACCAACAGGTCGATCAGGGTGTGTGCGATGCGGTCCGGTCCACGCGGGCCGACCCCGACGTTCTTCACGATGCGCTCCGTCAGCGTCGTGACCGTGCGCAACGGCGCGGTGTGGAAAGTCACGAGGAAGTCCTTGCCGAGGAACAGGTCGAGTTCGGTGGTGTTGAACTTCTCCGTGCGCGTGAAATCGACGGCGTGTGTGACGATGAAGAGGTAGTCCTCGTAATCCTCTACTTTCGGCAGCGAGTTCGGCTGCACGCAGTCCTCGATCGCCAGCGGGTGGAACCCGAACACGCCCTCGAGGATGGCCTTGATTTCCTCCGGCGTCGGGTTGTCGAGGTCGACCCAGAGCAGCAGCCCCTTGTCGGCCCGCACGAGCCGCAGGGCCTCGACCTCGAGGTCCTGACCGACCAGCCGGCCGTCACTGAAGATGAAGGAGCGGATCATGCGCGCGCAGCGTGGCGCGCGTCCCGCGAAGTTGGAAGGTGAAAGGTTCGGAACCGCCGCGTCCGGTGGTCAGCGGCCCGCGCGCGGCATTTTACAACCCGAGCCGGGCCTCGGCGTCGGCGATGGCGGCGATGAACGCCTCCGGCGTGGGCGCATGGAGAAAACGGGCGCGGTCGGCGGGGTCCTTCAGGATCTTGCAGAGGGCGCTCACCACCGCGAGGTAGTCGCCGGGCTTTGACTTGGGGGTGCCCAGGACAAAGAACAGCCGCACGATCTCGCCGTTGTCGTCGAAGTTGATGCCGGAATCGCTGCGGCCCACGGCGACGACGATCCGCTTCACGTGCTCGGTGCGGGCGTGGGGCAGCGCGATGCCGTTGCCGAGGGAGGTTGTGTCGAGACGGTCGCGGGCCAGCAACTCGTCGTAGAATCCCGCGTAGTCGGCCACCTCGGGGTGGTGCTCGAGTTGCCGCGCGATCTCATTCAGGGCGGCCGTGCGCCGGGTGCTTTGCACCTGCAGATTGATGCGCGCTGGATCGAGGAGCGAGGTGATGCGGCCGGCCATTCGAAAAAGAAGGAATTCCGAACCCGCGGCGTGGAAAGCAGAAAACTTCCGCGCCGCAATCCGTGGACGAAAACACATTGCTGCCCCGGATCGGGTGCGGAGATTGACACCATGAAGACTTTCCTGCGGGCGGCTTCCGTTCTATTGAGTTTCGGGGTCGCTTATTCCGCCGAGAGCGGGTTCTCGCGCCGCCTTTCCTCGGAAGATTTTCGGGCCGCGGGTCTCGGTAAACTTACGGCGCAGGAGATCGCGCGGCTCGACGCCCTGGTGGAACAGGAACGCGCGAGGACAGGGGCGAATCCCGCAAGCGCCGGAAGTCCCGATGCCGGCACCGTGGTGCGGGCGCCGGTGCCCCCTTCGGCAAAGCCGGACCGTGACGCGAAGGTCGTGGTCGCGCCGGGAACAAAGATCGAGTTCTCCGCGGTCGAGAGCCGTTTGACGGACGTCTTCACCGGCTGGGAGCCCCGAGTGGTTTTCGCGCTCGAAAACGGCCAGCGGTGGCGGGAGGCGAACGGTTCCACCTACGTGAGCCCGCCGCTACCGGCACCGAAGGTGCGGATCACGCCCGGCGCGCTCGGCACTTTCTGGATGGAGATCGAGGGCGTGCGGGTGCGCGTGAAGGTTGTCCGGTTGGATACCGCACGTTGACGGGCGGAGTTCCCGCGGCCGGTTGCCCGGCGCGGGAGCACGCGTCGCTCAAGCCTCGGCGGCGGGGGCTTCCGCGGACTGCTGCTCGTCCGTCTCGACGATCCGGGCGATGCTGAGCAGCTTGTCGCCGGGTTCGAGGGTGACAAGGCGGACGCCCTTGGCGCCGCGGTTGGTCTCGCGGATGTCCTTCACCGGGCAGCGGATGCTCTGGCCCTTGGCGGTGAGTAGCATGACCTCGTCCTCGTCGCGCACGCTGAGCGCGCCGGCGAGGCGGATGGAGCCGTCCTCGGGGAGATCGATGGCCCACACGCCGCTGCCGCCGCGGTTGATGAGTCGGTAGTCCTCGAAGCGCGTGCGCACGCCCTGGCCGGCCTCGCTGGCGACGAGGAACTTGGCGTTGTGGTCCACCACCTCGATGACATCGAGGTAGTCGCTCTCGAGCTTGAAGCGCATGCCGGTGACACCGCCGGTGGCGCGCCCCGTGGCGCGGAAGAGCTCCTCGCCGGATTCCGGGTCGCGCTCGCGGAACCGCACGGCGAGGCCCTGGTTGGAGACCAGGATGAGCTCATCGTTGCCGGTGGTGAGCACGGTGCCGATGACCTTGTCGCCGTCGCCGAGGTTGATGCCGATGAGGCCGCCCTCGCGGGTGGCGTTGGCGTAGTCCGAGAGGGCGCTCTTTTTGATCACGCCGGACTTTGTGGCCATGACGAGGAAGCGGTCGTCGACGAAGTCCTTGATGCACATCATGGCGGCGATCTTCTCGCCGTCGCCGAGGCGCAGGAAAGAGGAGACGGACTTGCCCTTCGAGGCGCGGGTGCCCTCGGGGACATCGTAGCACTTCTTCGCGTGGCACTGGCCGGTGCTGGAGAAGAACAGGATGTAGTCGTGGGTACTGGCGGTGAAGAGGTGCTCGACGAAATCCTCGTCGTACGTTTCGGCGCCGATCACGCCCTTGCCGCCGCGGCGCTGGGAGCGGTAGTCGGCGACGGGGGTGCGCTTGATGAAGCCGAGGTGGGAGACGGTGATGACACAGCCCTCGTTGGGGACGACGTCCTCCATGCGGAACTCACCGGCGGCGGCCTCGATGATGGTGCGACGCGGCGACGTGTACTTCGCCTTCATCTCGAGGAGCTCCTTTTTGATGAGGGCCATCAGCTTGGCCTCGGAGTCGAGGATGCCGCGGAGCTCCTCGATGAGCTTCATCAGTTCGACGTACTCGGCCTCGATCTTGCCGCGCTCCAGGCCGGTGAGCTGGTAGAGGCGGAGCTCGAGGATCGCGTCGGTCTGCCGCTCGGAGAGCGGGTACTTGGCCATCAGGCGCGTCTTGGCCTCGTCGCGGTTCTGCGAGGCGCGGATGATGCGGACAAAGTCGTCGAGGTTATCGAGGGCGATGATGTAGCCCTCGAGGATGTGCGCGCGGTCCTCGGCCTCCTTGAGGCGGAAGCGGGTGCGGCGCGTGACCACGTCGCGCCGGTGCGCGATGTAGCACTCGATGAGCTCCTTGATGTTCATCTGCTTCGGCCGCTTCTGGTCGAGGGCCAGGAGCGTGACGCCAAACGACGACTCGAGGGCCGTCTTCTGGAAGAGCTGGTTGATGACGACCTTGGCCTGCTCGCCGCGCTTCAGCTCGATGACGATGCGGGTGTTCTCGTC
>JAURJO010000044.1 GCA_030832235.1 Verrucomicrobiota bacterium | reverse complement strand
TCGTGGGTGAGGGGGCGTTCCTTTTTCACGCCATTCAGCGTCATCTGGATGGCTCCGCCGACCGAGTGGTCGACGTAGATCACGAACGTTTTCTCGTCGTTTCCGAGAAAAACGGCGCAGCCGTTCGCGGTGGGCATGACCCCCTTGATGGTGACGAGCACGACGTCGTTTGGCATTCCTCGAAAGGTGATCGCGGTCGCGCGGGGCTGCAAGCGCGCCGCCCTCACTCGAAGCCGAGCAGATCGATATCCCAAGCCTTGGCCTGCTTCAGCACCGCTGGTTTGTCCAGGATCAGCACCCGGCCGGCCTCCAGGGCGGCGGCCCGGATGCCCGCCTCCCGCATCGTCTCGAGGGTTCGATGCCCGAAGCAGGGTACGTCGAATCGCCAATCCTGCCCGGGCTTCACGGTCTTCACGAAAAGCGCCCCTTTGGTCCGAAAGGAGCCGGCACGGCGGATCATCTCGTCGGTGCCCTCGAAGGCCTCCACGGCCAGCACGGTGCCCTCGCGCACAACGCATCCCTGACCGATGTCGAGTCGCGCGGACTCCCGCGCGATCTGCACCCCGTGGGACACGTAGTCCGGCTCCACGGAGAAGCGCCCGCCCGTCATGCAGCCGGCGGTCGCTAGGTGGGCGTCGAGGAAGGCGCGCGCGTCGATGAGGATCACGCCGATGTCCTCGATCTCGCGGGCGATCGCGCCAAAGATGGTCTCGGCATTGCGGCGCCGGAGCGAGAGGAGGAGGGTGGCGGCCTTGAGGTCAGGGTGCAGTCCACTGAACAAACGGCGGGGGGTGATTTGTCCGGCCATAACCGCGTAACCGGCGCCGAAGTCGCGCAAAGCGCGCAGCATGTGTCCCAGTTGCCCTACTTTCAGGAGTCGCCGGTCTCCCTCCGCAACCGAATCAATGAGTTCCGCCGGGGTCTCCTCCTCAAATGCCACGAGCCGGAGCGGCGCGCCCGCGTTCCGGATTTCCGCCGCCATGAGCTTGGGGTAGAGGCCCTGCCCGGCGATCAATGCGACGGGGCGGGTGACGTCGAAGCCGGCGGGAAGAAATGCGGAAACCTCGGGCACGGCGCAGAGTTTGCAGCCGGCGTGCAACGATTGAAGCCCGAAAGTTTGCCGAACAATCCTGCCGGCGCAGCGCGTCGCCTAGGATTGCGAGCCGTAGTACTTCTTGTAGCTCCGGTAATAGCGGTAGCTGGAGTAGTACTCGATGCGACGGTGGGAGATTCCGTTGAGGATGACGCCGAGCACTTCGTTTTTTCCGTCGCGCAGGGATCGCATGAACAGCCGGATGTGCTTCCGGTAGGCGCGGTTGAAACGGCAGACATAGATCACCTCGTCGGTGCGGCTCGCAATAAGCATCGAGTCGGTAACGGCCCCGAGGGGGGGCGAATCGATGATCACCACGTCGTAGGAATGCTTAGCGGCATCGAGCAGTGACCCGAAGGACGGGTGCTCCAGAATGGCGGTCGGGCTCTTGGAACGTCCTCCGGAGCGCAACAGAGAGAGGTTGGGTGCCACATTGACGATTCCTAGATTAGAGTCCTGCTCGAAGTTGCGGCTCGGGTCGGCGCCCGCGTCGAACCAGCGGATGATTCCGGCCTCATTTTCCTTTGAGAAATGGCGGTGCAGCATGGGACGTCGCAGGTCGCCG
Source organism: Verrucomicrobiota bacterium (assembly GCA_030832235.1). Classification (GTDB taxonomy): domain Bacteria; phylum Verrucomicrobiota; class Verrucomicrobiia; order Opitutales; family Opitutaceae; genus ER46. Next base: position 11,061 of record JAURJO010000044.1, on the reverse strand, counting down.
TCGATCAGCAGTGTCTTCCGGCCGTGCCGCGCGAAGCTGCCTGCGACGTTACACGACACGAGGGTCTTTCCTTCGCCGGGAATGGTGCTCGTGATCAGGATGGACTTGGGGTAATCCAGCTTGGATCGGATCTTGATCGAGCTGTAGATGCCCAGAAACGCCTCCGCCCCCAGGTCCTGCCGCTCCTGGGTGAGCAGGGAGTACTTCTCGTTGTCCTTCAGCGAACCGAGATCCGGCACGATCCCGAGCAGGTCGGCGCCGATGAAGGACTCGACGTCCCAAGCGCTCTTGATGCGGTCGTCGACGAAGCTTAGGCCGACCGCGACGGCGAGAAACACGATCACGCCGATTCCGATGCTGGTTTTGGTGATCTGCGCCTTGTTCGGGGAGAACGGGAAAGGGTTGATCGTGGCACGGTCGAGGGGACGCACGGGGACATTCTCGATGTTCTTCACCGTCTTGGTGTCGTTGAGACGGGCGAGGATGGCGCGGTAGTTCTGCTCTTTGGTGTCGGCCTCCGTCTTCAGACTGCTGTAAGCGATGCTCGTCTCAGTGAGGTCGATCTGGGCTTTTTCCGCACGGGCGTATTCGGCCTCGGCTATGCGGAGATTCTGCTGGGCCTCCGCGTGGCGGGTCCGGAGCTCCGCCACCGCCTGGTTAATGGAACGCGCGAGGTCTGTCTCCGTCACTGAAATCTCGCTGTTCTTGGCGATGATCGACGGGTGCAGCTCAAGGTAGCGTTCCGAGATAAGCGTGAGTTCCTGGCGAAGCCGGATCAGTTGGTTGTTGAGGGGCGAAACCATCGGATGGGTGCCGATCTCGGAAATCTCGAGCAGATTGCGGTTGGCGGCCTGGAATGACTCGATTTGCCGGACCTTCTCGTCGATCTGCGAGAGCCGCAGCCGCCCCTCCTCGCGCAGGCCCGCTGCCCGTTTGAACTGCTCGGTCACAAGATTGGTCGAGCTGTCGAGGGAGATGAGGTTTTTCTCCTTCATGTAGCGCTGCAGGCCCTGATTGGCTCCCTCGGACTCGAGCCTCAGCCGCTCTGCCTGCAAGGTGAGGAACTGGACCGCCGTCTGGTTGCCGGAACTGCCCTTGGTGAACAAGTAGCGCATGAACGAATCCACGTACTTGTTGGCGATCACCGCGGCAGCTTCTGGGTCCTGATGCGTTACGTTTATGCTGATAATGAAGCTCGCGCGCGACGGGATGGCGGACATGGACCCCATGTCCACGCCGATGTTAGCGGGGTCGGTTCCCGGCGGGCTGCGCTTCATGATCGCGCGTTTCAGAATCAGTATCTCCTCGGGGGTGAGCGCGGCCCTCACCTCGGAGGCCAGCATCGAGCTCCGCAGCACCTCGAGGTGCGTGTTCATGTCGACGTCGGAGCGGACCGCTGTGTCTACGACGTTCTGAATCGCTACCACGGTGTCCGGCTTTTCGAACTGCATCGTGGCGCGGGCCGAGAACAGCGGGATAACTTGCATCTCGCGGTAGCCGTAGCCGATGGCGAACAGGAGCGCGAGAGGCAGGGCGATCCACGAACGCTCGCGGAGAATGATGAAGTAGTCGCGGAACGTTCTTCGCTCAACGACGTCGTCGCCCGTGTGCAGGGCGGTGGCCAGCTTCGGCTTGTGGTTGGGATCGGCCATGAAATCGGTGCTCAGATGAGCTTCTCGGGGACGTAAACCACGTCGTCGGGCTCGAGCACAAAGCTGGCGTCCTTCGAATTGGAATTCGCGCGTCCCTTGATGCCGCTCTCCACATCGAGGATGAAGTACTTCTGAGTGCCGTCGGGCATCGTGCGGGTGACCTTGACGGCGGAACTGCGGGCCGTGTCGGTGAAGCCGCCCGCTTTGAAAATGAGGTCCTTGATGGTGAATTCCGCATTGGGCGGGATTTCCTGCCGTCCCTGGATGTTAACCTTCCCACTGACGATGACGGTGCGGGGCGCGTATTCATCAACGGTGATGTTGACGCGCGGGCTTCGGAGAAACCTTCCGTCCTGGTAGGCTTTGGCCACCCTTGCCTCGGCCTCCGCGATGTTGAGCCCGGCGACGTTCACATCCTTGATGAGGACCAAGTTCACCGTGCCGACGGGTTCGACGCGCGTTCCGGCCACCTTCAGTTCGGGCTCCCCCAGGATGGAGATGGAGATACGATCCCCCCGGGTGATGCGGTACGGGGCGGCTTTCCGCTCCTCCGACGTGGGGGCAGCGCCTTGAGCGCGGCCGGTGACGGCGGGGATAAGTAGCAACGCGCCGGCGATAAGAATCGTGGTGGTGATCATGTGCGAATTCACCAGCGGGAGGAAACGTTGGCGTTCCACGTCGACCGGTTGAAGTCGGCCAGATCGGAGGTCGAAGTGTTCAGAAATCGGCTGTAGGTGACTGAGGCCTGCCAGTGCTCGTTCAGGGTGTAGGACAACGTAAGGTCGCCGTTGACGAAGCGATCCTTGCGAGTCGAGGCCGCCTTTCCGCCGGGGAGATTGGCGGCAGCCTGGCCGACATAGGCGCTCTCTCCATAGCTCGTGCCCAGCGAAAGATTCAACTTGGCGGTGGCGGTGTAGCGCGTCGAAACATTGAGATTGGTGGTGTCCACAATGTCGTCCGTGGCGGTGGTGGAGTAATCTTTCGAAACCGTTCCCGAAATCTTCAGTTTCCGGGAGATGTCATAGGAAGAGGAGCCGCTGGCGAACCAGGAGGTGAAGCGGTCATTGCCGGGCAGGCGGCCCGTGGCGGAGCGGGTTTGCAAACCCGCGCGGAGATTTCCGTTCAATCCGCGGATGAGCTTGCCGCTCAGTCCGACGGAAGCCGCGTGGTCGGAACTCGAAGTATCGCGCGAGGTTTCGCTGCGACGGAGGCGGTAGCCGGCGAATACCTCGCGGACGCTGCTCATGATGCGCACGATATCGAGCGAGGTGCTGTAGGTTTCGAGGCTCGCGAAAGCTTTCTCGTCCAGGTAGGCGCGGGAGGAGTAATTCAGGGATGAGTTGACGGTATACGCTCCGGCGAGCGGGTAGCGCACGCTTAGTCCCATTGGCACGTTCCAGTAAGTGCTGCGGGTGTTGACCGATGGGTCGGCGCGGCTTTCCCGCGAGGCCGCGAGATTGAAGGAACCCGTGGTCCTTCCGCCCTGCTTCAGCAGTTCCAGCCGGAGAGAGGGGTTGTTGAAATCCTGGTCCCGCAGGCTCGAGAACCGCGAGGAATCGACCGACATCGAGGCGTTGACCCCGATCCAGCCGGAACGGCGCGTGTATTCGGCGCTGATCGAGGTGCCGTACACCAGATCGCGCTGGTTGTCGCTGCTCATGAAAACATTCGAGTCCTCCGTGACCGAAGCAGCGATGTTGAGGAAGATTTTCTGCCGCCCCTCATCAAGGGAGATGAGGGCACGGGCGGCGGGCACCGCCGCCATGCAGCCGACCAGCAGGCTAAGGCGGAGGCGTTGTCTCAGGCCGACGATACCGTTCATGAGCCAACGTTTCGCGGAGCCGAAATCAGAGACTTGACCGGCTGACCGTGAACTCCACCGGCAGATTCACCGGGACGGTCGCGGGCGGACCGTTGCCCTGCGGGGAGGCCGGTGGGTTGGCGTTTCCTCCGGCCTGGGAGGACTGGCCGGCTCCCTGGGCGGCCGCGGTTTGGGCTCCGGCAGCAGAGATCTGTTGTGCGGCGCTCGAGGCGATGGACCCCTGGCTGGCGGCGGATGTGGCGGCGGTGCTTGCGGCCTGGTTTGCGGCCTGGGTCACGGCGACGGGAACCGCGGCGGCAGCTTGAGTGACTGCGGACGCACTCTGATTGGTGGCAGTGGCCACTGCGGATGTCACCGCGGCCAGGGTCTGCGACGAGGCGACCGACGATACGGTCGCGACGACCGCGGCGGCTTGAGCCGGGGCGGCGGTGGTCACCGCCGTCGCGACGGCTGCCGCGACGTTTGGCGCGACTGACACAACGGCGGCCACAACGGCGGCCGATTGGGATGGGTTGGCCTTGGCGACAGCGGAGGCAACCGAGCCGGCTTGGGACGGCGAGACGGATGCGACGGTGGCGACAATTGCGGCGGCTTGGGCCGGTGCGCTGGCGACCACGGCGGTGGCAACGGCGGCCGCCTGGGCAGGCACGGCAACAATCACGGCGGCGGTGACCGAGGCAACCGCGCTCGGAGCCGCGGCGCTCACGCTCAGGGCAACCGCGGAGGCGGCGGAAGGAACCGCGGTGGCAACGGACGCCGCAACGGAAGCGGCGGCGGATGGAACCGAAGCGGCGACAGCGGCGGCGATGGTGGAAGCCGCGGAAGGGTTCGCCTGCGCGGCCACCTCGGCGACGGCGGCCGCGCCTTGTGGATTTTGCGCGGCGATCTCCGCCAGACCCGTAGTGTCCCCGGAGCGTGCCGCCTGCTGAACTTGGGCGACAACCTCGGCGGAAAGATTTCCCGTTTGCGCGGTCGCGGTCTGAGGAGGAGTCGCGTTGAAGACTGAAGTTGCAATCGATGCCGCAGCGGAAGGCACGACCGCCGTGATGGCGGCTGCCATCGCTCCGGCCGCGCTTGGATTTGCTTGTGCCGCAGTCTGGGCGATGGCGGTCGCGGCTCCCGGGTTCTGGGCTGCCATACTCGCCAATGCCGCCGCGTTGCCGGATTGGGCCGCTTGCTTAACCTGCGCGGATTGTTCCGGAGTAAGGTTCGGGGTTTGCCCGTGAATCTCACCGGCAGACAGCACAGCAAGGAGCGAAAGTAAGGTCGGGCTTTTTTTCATGATGGCAGGTGTGCGCTTGGTTACGGCGTTGGACCCTCGAAATGATGCAAATAGCTTTTGACTACCTGTTTGGGCCGACTTCGGGCGGAAAAAGGTGATCACGGTTGGGCGCGTTTCAGCATAGGAAATAGGGACAACACCCTATGTTGCGCAAGCGCTGATTCCGGGCCAGCGCGGTTTACGGGATTCCCCCATTCCGGGGTTTAGAGTTTCGACCCTTGGGTCAGCTCACGACGAGATTTAGAATCTTGCCCGGGACGTAGATCACACGGGCGAGGGCTTTACCTTCCACGTGGGGAGCTACCTTGGGGTGGGTACGGGCCGCCGCCAGCGCTTCGGTTTCCGTGGTGCCGACCGGCATCAATAGGTCACCGCGGAACTTTCCATTTACCTGGAACACCACTTTCACCTCGGACTTTTCGAGTAACTTGGGGTCGTGTGCCGGCCATGAGGCTTGCTGGATCGACTCGGTGCCGCCGAGGCGGCTCCACAGTTCGTCCGAAATGTGCGGAGCGAAAGGCGCGAGCAGTTGGAGGAACTGGCGGGCCACCGTGATTTCGACCCGCGGTGCCTTCTGGAGCGCGTTCGCGAAGATCATCATCTGCGAGATAGCGGTGTTGAACCGCATGCCCTCGATGTCGTCCCCGACCTTCCGGATCGTCTCGTGCAACAGCCGCTTCAATTCGATCGCGGCCGCGTCGCCGGGATCGGAAGGGGAGAGCTTCGCGCTCATCTTGCCGTCCTCGCCGATCATTTCCCGCCACACCTTTTGCAGAAAGCGGTGCACGCCCTCGATGCCGCGGGGATTCCAAGGCTTCATCGCCTCGAGCGGTCCGAGGAACATCAGGTAAAGGCGCAGCGTGTCCGTGCCGTGGGACTGGATGATCGAGTCCGGATTCACGACATTGCCGCGGCTCTTGGACATCTTTTCGCCGTCCTCGCCGAGAATGATGCCTTGGTGGAAAAGGCGGCGGAACGGTTCGGGCTCCGGCACCACGCCCAGATCAAACAGGACTTTGTGCCAGAACCGCGCGTACAGCAGGTGAAGCACGGCGTGCTCGGCGCCGCCGACGTACAAGTCAGGCCCGGCCCAATAGCGCAGGGCCTCGGGGCCGGCCAGAGCGGCCTCGTTGCGGGGGTCGAGAAAACGCAGGTAGTACCAGCAGGAACCCGCCCATTGCGGCATGGTGTTGGTCTCCCGGCGGGCCCGCACCCAATCTTCCCCGGCGGGGCGGGGCTGCGACGCCGGCACGGATTTCCCGGTCACTGCGTCCAGCCACACATCGACCCAATCGCGCTCGTTGGCCAGCGGGCTTTCGCCGGTACCGCTGGGCAGGTAGGACTGCACGTCCGGCAACACCAGCGGCAGAGCCGACGCGGGCAGGGGAAGGGCGTAAAAGACCTGGCCATTCTCGGAGTAGGTTACCGGCTGCGGCGGAAGTTCAGAACCGCGCCGCGCGGCCACGCGCGCGTAGTCCTCGGGCGTCACCCAGACGATGGGGAACGGTTCGCCCCAGTAGCGCTGGCGCGAGAAGAGCCAATCGCGGAGCTTGTAGTTCACGCTGGCACGGCCGACGCCGCGGCCGGCGAGATCGGCGGTCACGCGGCGCTTCGCCTCCTCCCAAGGCAAACCGTCGTAACCGGGAGAGTTCACGAGCCGGCCCTCGCCGGTGTAGGGGAGTTTCTCGTCGCCCTTTTCCCCCGCGATCACGCGGATGACCGGCAGTTCAAACCGGGTCGCGAACTCATGATCGCGCTCGTCGTGCGCCGGCACCGCCATGATCGCACCCGTGCCGTAGCCCATCAGAACGTAGTCGGCCGCCCAGACGGGAACCTTGCGTCCGTTGATCGGGTTGATCGCGAAGGCGCCGGTGAAGACTCCCGACTTGTCCTTTGCGAGATCAGTACGCTCGAGGTCGCTCTTGGCCGAGGCCGCTTTGCGGTACGCGGCGACCGCGGCGCGTTGCTCCGGCGTCGTGATCACGTCGACCAGCGGATGCTCCGGCGCGAGCACCATGTAGGTGCAGCCGAACAGCGTATCCGGCCGGGTGGTGAAAACCTTCAGCGAGGCGTCCGGATGGCCGTCCAGCGCGAACGTGAGCTCAGCCCCCTCGCTGCGTCCGATCCACGCCTCCTGCATCCGTTTGGTGGAGTCGGGCCAGTCGACGTCCTTCAGGTCTGCCAGCAGCCTTTCGGCGTAAGCCGTGATGCGCAGTACCCATTGGCGCAGGTTGCGCCGTTCGACCGGAAAATTGCCGACTTCACTGCGACCGTCGATGACCTCTTCGTTCGCCAGTACCGTGCGCAGCTCCGGGCACCACCACACCGGACGTTCGTCCACGTAGGCCAGCCCACGTTTGAACAGCTGCAGGAAGATCCATTGCGTCCACCGGAAGTACCGCGGATCGGTGGTGTCGATCTCGCGCTCCCAGTCGTAGGAGAAGCCGAGCGAGCGGATCTGACGTTTGAAGTTGGTGATGTTGTTGCGGGTGTTCGACGCCGGATGCGTGCCCGTCTTCACCGCGTGCTGCTCGGCCGGCAGGCCGAACGCGTCCCAGCCGATCGGGTGGAGTACGTTGAATCCGCGGGCCCGCTTGTAGCGCGCCAGGATGTCGGTCGCCGTGTAACCCTCGGGATGCCCGATGTGCAGCCCCGCGCCCGAGGGGTACGGGAACATGTCGAGAATGTAGTACTTCGGCTTCGACGAGGCGTTGTCGGCGCGGGACAGCCCGGCGGCCTCCCAGGCGGCCTGCCAATGCGGCTCGAGTTCCCTGAAGTTGTAATCTGCGCTGGTGGTAGCCATCGTCGAAAACTTGTGACTGTGAATCCTTTCTCAGCCCGGTCAATCTTGGCGCTCCGCGCGGTGGTTGTCGCCCTAACCATAAGCGCGACCATCGACGCTCGCGCCGCCATGAGCCGAGGGTTTAACCGGCTGCTGGAGTCGGTCGTGAGCATCAACGTGCGCGAGCTCGCCTTCGAGTCCGGCGCCCGCCGCTACACGTCCAGTCTCGGCTCGGGGGTGCTGATGTCGGAGGACGGCATCGTACTCACCAACGCCCACGTCGTCAGCCGTCGCGCCGTCGAGATCAACGTGACGCTCTCCAACCTCGAACGGGTCGGCGCGCGGTTGGTGGGCTGGGACCACTGGACCGACCTCGCCGTGCTGCGGCTCGATCTGGAGGAGGTCAAGCGGCGGGGGTTCAAGCTTTCGGCGGCGCGTTTTGGCGAGAGCGAAAAGCTTTTCCCCGGACAAGAGGTTTTCGCGGTCGGCACGCCGCACGGGCTCACGCGCACGGTCACGCGTGGTATCGTTTCCAACACCAACCGATATTTCGAGGACACCCGCGGCATCGGCGGCTATGAGACGGGCATGTTCAACACGTGGCTGCAGACCGACGCCGCCATCAACCCCGGCAACTCCGGTGGCCCGCTGGTCACATCCGACGGCAAGGTCGTGGGCATCTCCTCTCGCGGCTATCTCGGCGCCAACAACCTCGGCTTCGCCATCCCCGCCTCGACGGCCCGGGTGGTCCTTGAGCGCCTGGTGCAGGACGGGGTCGTCGTACGCAGCTACGTCGGGATTGTGCCGGGCGCGCTGCAGGACTTGGAGAACTTTTACGCGCTCGCGCTCAACACCGGCGTCCTGGTCAGCAGCGTCGACCCCGGGTCGCCCGCGGCCAAAGCCGGGCTGCGGCCCGGCGACATTCTGCTTTCGATCGACGGCGCGCGGGTGGACGGACGATTCCCCGAGCAACTTCCCCCGATCCAGAATCTCATCGCCAGCAGACCCATCGGGTCAGAATTGCGTTTCTCCGTGAAGCGCGCCGCGGAGACACGAGAGTTCACCGTCGTGACGGAACGGCTGGAGAGCCGGGTGGGTGAGGAGTGGGCGCTGGAAAAGTGGGGCCTAAGTGTGCGCCGTGTATCACGGACCTACGCCCGCGAGAACCAGCTCGAGGGCAACGATGGCGCGGTGGTGATCGGCGTGCAGCCCGGTTTCCCCGGCGATGTCGCGGGCATCGCGCGGGGTGATATTCTCCTCAAGGTCAACCAGCAGGCGATCAACGCGCTCGATGTGTTGAAACAGGCGCACGCCGCCTACGAAGCCTCCCCCGCGCCCACGTTGATCGAGACGCAGCGCAACCGCCGCGTTTCCCTTCTCATCATCAAGCCATGATTTTAATCCTCCGCCTCCTTCGCGGCGCGATTCCGGCCGCCTTATTCGGTGTGTCCGCGTGTGCCGCCACTCCCGACCTGCCGGCGCTTTGGTCCGAGCGCGTGAAATGCGTGGTGGCGGTCGAGTATGTCACGGTTACCGAAACCGAGCGCCGGCCCACTGTTTCGATGGGTACGGTGGTCGATGCCAAGGGCACGATCATCCTTCAGTCGGTCGCGATCGATCCACGTGCGGCTCTCTGGCAGTTGAAGGAGTTCAAAGTCTACCTTCCGGGCGAGGGCGACGGGAAGCCGGCAGAATATCTGGGCCAGGATGCGTTCACCGGCTGGCATTTCGTGCGCGCTGGTGACGACACGCGCACAAAACTGACGCCGGTGACCGCCTTTGCCGGTCCGACCGCTCCCCGCAAGCCCGTGATCTCCGAGGCCGTTTGGGGCATCGGTCTGCGTCCCAAGGATGAGGACTTTGCCCCCTATATCCTGCGCAGCACTGTCGCGCTGGTGCAGGCCGTGCCCCAGCTCACCGCGATCGCGCAACAGGAAGTCGCCGCTCCGGGCCTGCCCGTCTTTGACGCGCAGGGTGTTTTGGTCGGTTTGGCCGGGCCTTCCGGCGGACAGACTTTCCTGCAAATTTCCCGGAGCGGCCGGCCGGTGCCGACCATGCTCATCAACGTCGAGGAGAGCAGCGCTTTCCTGGTGGCAGGAGAGGTGCTTCCTCACGTCGGCCGGATCCCGCGCGATCCCTCGGGGCGTCCGCTCGCCTGGCTCGGAACCTACGGGCTCGAGCCCATGGACCGTGAGGTCGCGAAGTTCCTCAACTTGCAGGCGCAGTCGGGCGCCGTGGTCAGCGAGGTGCTTGAAGGCAGCCCAGCGGAGACCGCGGGTCTGAAGCCGCGCGACATCATTCTGGCGCTCAACGGCGCTCCATTGCCGCAACTGAAACCTGACCGCGCGGTCGTTGCTTACTTGGAGCGCGAGGTGGAGCGCCGAATCCCGGGTAACAAGTTGGCTCTGACGGTGCTGCGCGGAACCGAGCGCGTGGAGGTGGCGGTGACGCTCGGCGATCAGCCGAAGCTCGCGCGTGAGGCGGAGCGGAAGTTCTTCGATCGGCTCGGATTCACCGCGCGGGAGCCGGTTTACGGCGACGCCGTGGAACGCCGCCAGCGTCCCGGGGCGCTGGCGGGTGTGGTCGCGCATTTCGTGAAAACGGGCGGTCCTTCGGCGACCGCAGGTCTCAGACCGGATGATTGGATCCGCGAGATCGACGGGACGGAGGTTAAGGATTTTGCCGAGGCTACGGGCCGTCTCGGCGCTATCGAAGGGGACAAAGATCGCTCCGAATTCGTGCTGCTAGTGGCCCGCGGCAGCGAGACGGCGGTCCTGCGGGTGAAACTGAAGTGAAACCCGTTCCTCCGGGCTCCCTCTGAATGCGTGACTAAACCGGGGGGTACGAGGGCGCCGGTAATTTTTTGAAACTGACTAAAGCGTCAGGCGTCTTTCAGGGAGGTGAAACTCCCTGAATCGTCGAGACTTAGTGGCGGTAGGCTGCTCATGATGACGGCGCCTTCGGGCATTTTCCCGCTCCTGTTCTGGGTGGTGGTTGCCAGGGCGGCGGTGGGTGGGACTGGACCGGGAAACACCGGACTTGCTCAAGCGATCCCGTCTGATCCGGCCGTCCCTGGGACCAACCGTTGGGGGAATCTGGTAATTAATCGTCTTCATCTTCAGGCGCCCAACAGCATGTTGGAGTTCGCGGAGACGCCAGACCAGCGCACCGTCTGGAACTTTCCGGGAAGCGATTGGGCGGCGGTTCGCTCCATCCTCGAAAAAGCGGCCCTCTCTGCCCGGCAAATGGAGGAGATCAGCCTGCCGGCGCGGCGGGTTGTTTCCCGCACGGGGCTCGCGCTCATGCCGTCCCTGGAGTTCCTGCTCAGCCTCTCCCCGGCCAGCCGACAGGTGATCCACGAGGAGCTTGGGCGTCACGACGCCAATCCGGATCACCGCAAGCCGCTGCTTATCTTCGGTGACTTTGAAGAGTGGGTGAAGGGATCCGGTCTGTCCGGCATGCAGCGAGATCTGGTGAGGAGCCTACTCTGGCGAAAAGGCAATCTCTCCGCCTTCAGCGACCT
>JAURJO010000365.1 GCA_030832235.1 Verrucomicrobiota bacterium | reverse complement strand
CGTTTCCGAATCGCGGTGTTTTTAACCGCGGATGTCGCCGATGGTGCGGATGGGATGGGAGCGATAAGCTTCCCGAAATTTCCGGTCTTCCTGTTCCGGGCCCAGTATCAGCCGCTCTCGGCGCGGATTTCAGATCTCCAGCTTCTCGCCCGGCTGCAGCGGATGTACGGTGTGGCCGGCCTCGTTGGCCTTGCGGGCGAAGGCGACGCCATCCTGCGCGATCAGGGGCCATGTGTTGTAGTGCATCGGTACAGCGATGCGCGGCTTCAGGAAATCGAGCGCCGTCAGCGCGTCCTCTGGTCCCATGGTGTAATTGTCGCCGATCGGGACCAGCGCCACGTCGAGGTTGGCGCGTCCTATCAGCTGCATGTCGAGGAACAGTGCGGTGTCGCCCGCGTGGTAGAGGGTCTTGCCGCCAGCTTGGAGCAAGATGCCGCAAGGAGTACCGAGGTACACGGCGTTGAGCCCGGCCTCCACGCTGGAGGAGTGATGGGCGAGGGTGAGCTTCACCTTGCCGAACGGGAAAACATGGGCGCCACCCGGGTTCAGTCCGTGGGTCCGAGCGCCCTTCGCGGCGAAATATTCCGCGAGCTCGTAATTGGCCACGATGAGCGCGTCGTTGCGCTTTGCGATGGCGAGTGCGTCGCCGGTGTGGTCCTCGTGCCCGTGAGACACGAGGATAGCGTCGCAGCGGATATCCTCCGCTTTCATCGCAGCGGCCGGATTTCCCGTGAGAAAAGGGTCGATGAGGATCCGGGCGCTGCCGGTCTCGACGAGAAAGCAGGAGTGGCCGAGGTACGTGAGGCGCATGGCGGGAAATCAGATCCGGGGTGACTGACGACGGAGGAAATTAACCACCCATCCCGGACTTTCCAGCCCGCGTTGCCGCGCCCCCCACCGCTCAACCCTGCGTGAATCGGCGGATGTGACGCGCGATGATCTCCATCGCGCGGTCGGGTTCCTGCACGTTCCGCGGGTAATAGTAGTAGGCGAAAAGGTCCGGCCGTAGGGCGAGCACCGCGGGATAGTCGCGGTCCATCGCGTCGATCATCGCCGTGGTGATGTTGTGATTTTCCGCGAGGAAAAACGACTTCCTGCCGGGAACCTTGCGCGCCGTGTCGATGAAGATCTGCCCGACGCCACTCAGCAGGATCTTACCCTTGCCGCTCTCGGAGTTCGCCCCGCCGTGCGGGAAACGCTGGTCCTCCTCGCGCGTCCAGGGTCGTCCGTCGCAGCCGTAGTAGTCGAGCGGGCCCACACCGCCGCCAGCGGCGAGTTCGGCCGGCGTGTGGTTGTCGGCTTTTTGGAACAGGATCGTGGATTTCTCCGGCCAACGTTCCTTCGCGAAGCGGCAGACCTTCGAGTAGAAGTCGCGCGCGGCGCCGAGGTGCGCTTCGAGGGGGGCGTTGGCGCCGAGGGCGGTGACGGCCATCGGTGAAGTGTCGATGTTGAACGCCTTGGGTTCGTCGAGGATGAAGCCCGCCATCGTGGGGTGCTGTTGGAAGAGCTCCACCAGCGTGTCCTGAAAGAACTGCAGCGTCTTGGGATGATGGATGCTGCTGATCACGCTGGAGACCTTGGGGCTCACGAAGGTCGTGCCGCGCTTGTTGACCATCCAGGTATCGGGGTTCGCGGCAGAGAATAGGCTCGGTGCTTTCGGCGCACCGGCGGTGAGGCCGGCCCAGCGAGACGGCACCGCCAGGACTTTCATTCCGACACGTGTGGCCTCGGCGAGGATCAGCGCGTGGTTCTCTCGGGCGGCGAAGAGGTCCTGCTCGAGCACGCCAATGCACAGGTACTGCGTGCCGATGGAGGCCATCCACTCCATGTCCGCGCGCACATGGCGCGGGACGATGGTGTACATGTGCGCGTTGAGGTAGTAGGCCGCGATCGCGGTGGTCGTGCGGTTGACGGGACGCGGTGGCGCGTCGGCCGCGCGGGCTATCGCGGGTAGGGCGGCGGGAACGGCAGCCGAGGCGGAAAGGAAGGCGCGGCGATTCATTTTACGGATGCGGGAAGTTTTGGCGGATCAGTTCCTCTTCGCCTTTTCGGACTCCTCCGGCAGGCGCCCGTTGTAGCCGCGGAAGATGTCGAGCGGATCCTCGCTGCGCCCGCCTTGATCGCGGCTTTCGGCCACCCACGCGTCGACGAGCGCGCGGAGTTCGCGCAGGGTGGCGGCGTGAGCCGGGTCGGCGGCGAGATTGCGCACCTCGTGGGGATCGGCGGTGAGGTCGAAGAGTTCCTCAATGGGTTTGCGCTCGGCGGCGAACAGCGCGGCCTCGGGTGTGAGTTTTCCTTCCTTCGCGAGCTGCTTCACGAGATTCCAGGTGGGGTACTGGCTCTCCTTGTAGGCGTTGTGCTGCAGGTACGGGATCGCCGGGAAATAATTGCGGATGTATTTCCAGCGTTCCGTGCGCACTGCGCGCATGCGATCCGTCGAGGCGTCCATGCGGTCGCGCGCGGCGAAGACGTGGGTCCGCGGTGTCGCGCCCGGCGCGAGGAAGTCCCGGCCCTGCATCGCCGGCGGCCGCGGCGCTCCGGCGAACCCGAGCAGGGCCGCCGTCACGTCGATCGACGAAACCATTTGTCGGTCGACGTCCCCGGCGCGGCGTCCGTCGGGCCACGCGATGATCAGCGGCACCGAGATGCCTCCGTCGTAGAGGAATTGCTTCGAGCGGAACAGACACTGGCCGTTGTCGCCCATGAACACGACGATTGTGTCGCGGGCGAGGCCTTCGCGCTCCAGTCGGGCGAGCAGTTCGCCGACGTAGTGGTCCATCAGCTGGATCGCGTCGAGGTAGTTGGCGTACTCCTCGCGCGCGACGGGATGGTCCGGCGTGTAGGGCGGGAGTCGCACCTGAGCGGCGTCGATGTGCCCGACCGGCGAGTCCTTCGAACGAGCGTAGGTCCAACCTGGCCCTTTGTGGCTCTCGTTGATCGAGATTTGGGCGAAAAAAGGCTGGCCGGTCTTCCGCTGGTTCCAATCAAAACCGTCGAACGGCGGACCGTCGGTGAGGAAGTTAAAATCCGTTTTGCCCGTGCCCGAAGCACCGGTGATTCCGGGTACGCCGTTCGGGGCCGCCTTCTTCGCCTTGCCCGGTCCGGGGGCGAGGTTGGCGGTGAAGTAGCCCGCGTCGCGCAGGCAGTCGGTGAGGGTGCGAACGCCCTCGGGCAGCGGCCGCTTGTTCCACTGCCACGTGCGGTGGTTATGCGCGCCGATCGTGGTTTGGTACATGCCCGTCATGATCGCCGAACGGCTGGCGGAGCAGACCGGTGCCGTCGTGAAGGCATTCGTGTAACGCACGCCGCGCGCCGCGAGGCGGTCGAGATGCGGGGTGCGCACCAGCGGTTCGCCGTAGCAGGCGAGCTGGTTGCCGATGTCCTCCGCGAGGATGAACAGGACGTTGGGCCTCGCCGTCGGAGTGGCGCCGGTTCCGGTTGGGATCAGGCCGACCAGCGCAAGACCGAGCCAAAGGATTCGATGGGGCATGGGACGCAAAAGGGGCAGCGGAGCGAGTGACTGACACTTCCCGTTACGGCCGCCCAGCGAAAATCCCGCGCCCGGGCCCCCTGGCTTCTAGGCCGCGTGCAGCCACGCCTTCGCCGCCGCGAGGTCCTGCGGCGTGAGTCCGTGGCTGGCGGCGAGAAGGGTAACGGTAACGTCGGCGCCGCCGGCACGGAGTGATGCGGCGAGTCTTTCCGGGTGGTCGGGCGGCACCAGCGGGTCGGTCGAGCCGTTGAGCAGCAGCACACGATGGTCGGCGAGCGAGCCGGCGGGCGCGGCCTGCTCAAGTACCACCATCGGCCGGAGGAGAATCGCGGCGCCCAGCGACTCCGGACGCAGGAGCAGCAGGGAAGCGGCGATGTTGGCTCCGTTGGAAAAACCGACCGCGGCGAGCCGACGTGGCTCGAAGCCGTACCGTGAACCTGCCGAAGTGATGAAATCCGCCAACTGATGGGTGCGTGCGGCGACTTCCGCCGAGTCGAAGACCCCCTCGGCTAGGCGTGCGAAGAATCGCAGCGCACCGCCTTCGTTTACCTGACCGCGTGGGCTCAGCAGCGCTGAACCCGGGGAGATGGCCCGGCCCAGTCGCAGCAGGTCGTGCTCCGTGCCGCCTGTTCCGTGAAGCAGGAGCAGCGGGGGCGCGGCCGGGTCGGAGCCCGGCTCGAAGACGTGGATGAACCCTGGGTCGTTCCGGGAGGTTTGCGGCATTGTGGCGTCGGAGCTCGACGTGACCGGGAACGAAAGGGTGCGGCCCGCTTCCGCAAGCCGCGGCGCCTCAGGCCGCGTCGATTTTCGCGATCCGCGCCACGTGGCGCCCGCCGTCAAACTCGGTGGCGAGCCAGATGCGCACGATCGCGAGGGCCTCGGCCTCGGTCACGGTGCGCTGACCGATCGACAGCACATTCCCGTCGTTGTGCGACCGGTTCCAGACAGCGGTCTGCTGGTTCCAGCAGAGCCCGCAACGCACGCCGCGCACGCGGTTGGCCACGATCGCCTCCCCGTTACCCGAGCCGCCGAGGACGATGCCACGTTCAAACTCGCCCCGCGCCACGGCCTCTGCCGCCGGACGGATCCAGTCGGGGTAATCGCACGAAGCGTCGGAGTGCGTGCCGAAGTCTCTCACTGTGTGCCCTTCGGCGAGCAGCTGGGCCTTGATGGCCTCCTTGTAGGCGAAGCCGGCGTGGTCCGACGCGAGGGCGATGGTGAAGCGCTTCATGGATGCGTCTGGATAACGCCGCCTGCCGGGCGGGTGACCAGCCGGAAATCAGACGCCGGCCGTTGGAGACGAATCGCTCCGCGAGGGGAGCAACCACGAAGGGACACGAATGAATCCGGCTGCCCGGTGTAGCCGAGGCCGCCCGCCTCGGATCATTATGCGGGGCCGTCGGCTTTTTCTGCGGTAACGAACCTGAACCGCGGATTTCCAGCGCGGCTCCACCGCAACCGCGCTCAGGCTTCGTCGCGCCGTCAGGGGCGAGTGAAATCGAAAGGAACGATGGCGAATGGGCGGAAGGCGTTTCTGACGATCCGAGGGGTGCGCCCTCGGCTACATCGCACGCGTCTCGTGAAGAAGGTCGGGCTGGTATTTCCGGACGAAAGGCATCCCGTGTAGCCGAGGCCGCCTGCCTCGGAATTTGATGTGGGCCTGTCGGCCGAAGGCTGTTCCGAACGCTGCGAATGTGGACCCCATTCGGATCGAGGGAATGAGGATTTGCTCCTCCGTGTCCTCCCGGCCGGCTCCGTGAACTCTGTGACCTAAAACCCTCCCCAGTTGTGTCACGTAATAGGTGACGAAATCTGGGCTGTGTGTAAGGGTTCGGGGCCGCGGGTTGGGTGGGGACCTTTCGGGAAATCAGGCGCGCAGCGCGCGGAGGACGGCGGTGGTGTCGGAGAGGTCGGGGAAGACGGCGTCGGGGGCGTGGGCCGCGAGTTCGGCGGTCGAGTGGCGGCCGGTGGCGACGGCGATCACGCGGGCCCCGCAGGCGCGGGCGCATTCGATGTCGTGCGGGGTGTCGCCGATGATCACTGCCTCGGCGGCGTTGAACTCGTGTCCATGGTGGTCTGCCGCGCGGCGGAGGGCGACCGGGCCGAGGTCGTTGCGCTTCGGGCTGTCGTCGGCGTACGCGCCGAACGGGAAATGGTGCCAGAGCCGGTAATGCGTGAGCTTGTGTTCCGCGCCGCGCCGGAGGTTGCCGGTCAGCAGGCCCTGCGCGAAGCGGACGTCGGCGCCGATATGGTCGAGCAGGTCGTTGATCCCGGGCAGGACGCGCCCCTGCGGGCCCGCGGCGAGTTCGCCGGGCAGCGTGTGGATATAAGTCTCCAAATACGCGGTGCAGGCTTCCGCGGTGGGTTCGATGCCATTGCGGCGGAGGATCTCCGGCGTGAGCCAGGTATCGGTGCGGCCGGCCCAGTCGATCGTCGACAGGTCGCCGGGGCGCCCGAAATGACGGGCAAACGCGACCTCCATCGCGCGCGAGCCGGCGTTGCGCGTCACGATCAGCGTCCCGTCGATGTCCCAGAGTACGAGGATGCGTTTTGTCATGGGGAAGAGGTGGCCACGGGCGTCTGGTCCTCGCGTACGCAGACGGCAACGCGCTGCGGCACGTGCCGTTTGCCGGGCCGATGCCGTTGGTGTTCGGTGGCGGTCTATAGCCTCACCTCGAGCATCTTCTGTTCGCCGGTCCCGGCCTCGAGTCCCGTCAGCACGCGATTACGCCCACTTTCCGGGTCGCTCACCCGCACGATGTATTTTCCGGGCGCGAAGACGTGGGGGCGGAAACTGCCGCTGTTCGGCCGCAGCAGGTAAACGAGTTCACCGGTCCGTTCCTCGATCACCTCGACGAGCGGCTGGCTGACCCCGGTGAACTTCAGTTCGGGTAAATGCCCCGTAGTCTTGCGGGCGTAGTTCTCCAGCTGCCCGACCTTCAGCGGCCACGTTTCCATCTGCGTGCCGGGCTGCGCGACATCCGCCGAGTAGGGCCAGCACTCAAACGTGATGGTGCGGCGCGCCTTGTCGAAACGCACGAGACCTAGGCCGCTGGTCTTCGCGTTGACCGATGCCAGCACCGGCGCGGGCGGGGTCGCGGGGCCGTTCTTCACGGCCAGCACCGTCATCGGGTGGCCGAAGTGGTCGTGGAAGTCGCCGAGCAGACCGGTGTTGCCGGTGCGCCGGCCGCGGCCGGTCTTCGCCGGCTCCCACCAGCGCGGGTAACCGACGTTGACCGCGGGTCCGGCGAAAGCCACCGGGCCGTCGCCGTGGGTATCGATCCCGTAACGGATCACCGCCGGCAGATGTTGGTCGCCGGCGATGTGCACGGCGAAGGCCTTGCGCAGATCGCGCAAGACGCGGTTGCGCGGCGATTGCGCCCAGGCGTTCGTGTCGTAGTCCGCCATCAGCACCATCTGGTTGCCGCCGTGGGTGGTGGCCATCGCGCTGAAGATCGTCTGGGAAATCACCGCCTTCATCTCCGCGCCGCGCCAGTCGGAGATCCATTCATGGACGAATTGCTCCTGCTTCGATCCGAGCAATTCCAAGCCCTTCACATCGCTGGTCGCGGGGTTGAAGGCCTCGTCCTTCACATGATCGCCGCGGCCGCTGTTGGTTGGCGGAACCTTGCCCTCCGGGCCCGACTTGAACTGCCGATCGGCGAGGATCGCGAAGCTCACTTTCCCGTAGGTCATCGGACCGTAGTAGTTGATCGTGCCCCGCTTCGACGGCGCGGGATCATACGGTTCGGGGTGGTGCGAGGTCTGGGTGCGGTGAACCACGTTTACCCACGCGGCGGGCATCTCGTAGCCGCCTGCCTCCTGCGTGGTCTTTTGGCCGTCGCCGCCTTCGCCCCAGAGGTTACCTTGGTATACGTCGTGGTCGTCGGGGAGCGAGACGCTCGGACGGTCGCGCATCAGTTCGCGCCAGGTCCAGCCGTGGAAGTACCACTTGCGTAGATAATCGATGATTGCGGGTGCAAGCGGCGCCCGCTGCGTGCCGTGGCCGCCCGTCGATTCGTAGAACTGGTCGCCCGTAAACGCGAGGACGTCGGGGTCGAGCTTGGCCATGCTCCGCACGAGCGGGACGTTCGGGAAGATCGTGTGGATGTTGCACGACACGTCGGCCACCGAGAGTTGCTCGCGGTCAACGGGATCACGGCGAACCACGCCCGCCCACTCGTGCTCGGTCGCCGCGCCGTCGCGGTCGCGGAGTCCGTAGATCACGCGGTAGGGAGTGTCGCGGGTCGCGTCCCATTTCTCGACACGGAACGCCGCCACGCGCGCGTCGGGATGGATCGTCGCCGTGCCGACCGTCTTCCAACCGGCGCCGTCGCGCACCTGCAACCGCGCTTCAGGGGTGTCCGTCGGCCCGAGCGGCGGAAATTGCGCGGAGAGTTTCAGGGTTCCGCCGCTCAGGGTGTACTGCGACCAAAGCACGGGCCCGAAAACCTGGTCGTTGGACCCGGTGAGCTTGGTGCCGGCGACGCTCCAATCCGAGAACCAGAAACTGCCGACACCCGCCGAACCCACCGCGGCCTTGCCCTTCCCCTTCGCTTTGCCGGCGCCCGCTTCGCCGCCGGGGAAGTTCGCGACGAGCGCGACATTGCCGACGAGTGAGTCGGCCGCGACGTCGTTGACCCTGGTCCGCGCCAGCTCGCGGCCGTCGGACGTATCGTGGGCGGAGAGGGTCGCGGCGTACGCGCCACCGGCCGGTGCGACCGCGAGCCGCAGTTCGATGGACTCGCGTTTGAGGTCGATTGCTACGGAGGACGTGTGGTCGGCGCGGCGCAGGAAGAGTTTACCTTCGGCGGTAAAGCCGGCGTTGAAGCCGGAGCCGGGGGCGGCCCAGAGGTTATTCCGGTAATCGTGGAGCTCCGGGTAATCCTTGAGCGTGCCGAGTATTCCGATCCGGAACCCGGCCGAGCCTAGGCCCGCGAGGCTGCCACCGGTCGCGCGTCCGATACGTACGCTCAGTTCGACGGTGCCGGCGCGCGACGAGAGTTGGCGCGTGAGCAGATGGAGGGTGCGGTCGGCGGCGGCGTTGATGCACTCGGCACGGCCGGCGGCGACGCGCCAATCCTGGAGTGGGTTGGCCCAGAACTCGGGACCGGTCCAAGGACGGTCGGGATGGCGGTTCCAAGCGCTGCGGAAAGCGGACGAAGCCTCGCCCGCGTGGAGCAGCGGCGAGAGGCGTGATGAAGCGAGCGCGGCGGTCGCGAAAGCGGCGGAGGTTCCCAGGAAGCGGCGACGATTGAGGCGGGGAGAATCGGGGTTCACGCTGATCAAGTTGGAGTAAGTCCCGCCGCCGGCCAGCGGGATTTACGCGGGAGCCGCGGATACCAACCACGAATTCACACCAAGGGACACGAATGGCAGCGGCCTTGGTGTAGCCGGGGCTGTTTTCTCCGGACCATAACGTGAGCTCGACGGCCGAAGGCGTTTCCGAATCGCTCCGCGGTTTTGAACCGCGGATGTCGCCGATCTTGCGGATGAGGAAGCGGCGGCAGGTCTTTCCGAACTTCCCGCGCTTCTGTTCCAAGCGATGGGGTTCATGATGCGTTTCCGTGTCGCCCCGCGGGGGGCAACCACGGATGGACCCAGATTCCCACGGAGAACTGGGGGCGGACGGGTTTGAGCCTGGTTCCTG
>JAURJO010000364.1 GCA_030832235.1 Verrucomicrobiota bacterium | reverse complement strand
CTGGAGCTTCAGCTTGGTGGCGTTCGCGAAGACGGAGAAGAACCGGAAGGCTCCGCCCAGCGGCTGGAGCGACTGGCGAATATTGAACTCAACGCCGTCCACGCGCGCGTCGCCGCCGTTCACGGTGGTCGTGAGCATCCAGCCGACATACTCCGGTTCCACCCCGAGTCTTTCCAGGTCCGCGGCGGTGGCGAGGGCCACGCGGTTGTCGAAGAAGCCGCGGATGTCCTTCCGGTACGCGCCCACGCTGAACACGCCGCCCGATTCCGTGTAATATTCGGCGGAAAGATCGAAGTTGTCCGCCTGCCACGGCTTCAGGTCCGGGTTGCTGACGCTGAGCGTGCCGCGGAGGACCGAGGGATCCGCGCCCTCGGCCACGTCGTTCTCAGTGATGGTGGTGTTGGGAATGATGTTGGCGTAATCCGGCTTGCCGTAGGTCAGCGCGTACGCGGCGCGGAAGAGCAGGTTCGCGGTGGCATTGTAGGTGAGATGCACGCTGGGGTAGTAGCCCTCGTAGCCGCCGTTGATGCTCCGTCCCAGTTCGGTGCGGACCAGGCGAAGCTCCTCCAGCGAGCCGGCGGCGCCGGCCTCGGGACGACGGATACGGGCTCCCGCGGGGGTGCGGGCAAAGGCGCCGGAGGCGGTGCGCACGAAGGCGTTGCCCGGTTCAAACAAGGGTCCCTGCGCCTTGGTGTGGATCCGCTCGAAGCGCACGCCCGTGAGCGCGGTCAGGCGGTTGTCGAGGAGTCGCGCCTCGGCCT
Organism: Verrucomicrobiota bacterium; assembly: GCA_030832235.1. Lineage (GTDB taxonomy): Bacteria > Verrucomicrobiota > Verrucomicrobiia > Opitutales > Opitutaceae > ER46. The sequence continues at coordinate 8,714 of JAURJO010000364.1, read as the reverse complement.
GAAGATAGACCGCGGTGGTGATCTCCTTGAACGTTTCGGAGCCGTTGATCCGGGCCTGCTCCGACGCCACTTTCTGCGCGGCGGTCTGGGTGAACAGTCCCGGGTTTCCGCCCCACGCCTCGACCATGCGGTTGGGTGAAGCCCAAGGAATGGGCTGGCCGGCCCAGTAGTTCGGGTGGTCGCGGTAAACCTGCATGCGGAACGGTGCGAGCGTGGGATCCGCGGGATTGGCCGGGTTGTAGGTGTAGCCGAGCGAATCCCGGCGGTGATCGCGGTCCTGGATTCCGAGCAGCCCGCCGGTCTGCACCGTGACCGGTGTCCGGAAAACGCTCAGGCTGCGCTTCACGTTAAGGTCCGCCCCGGCGGTGTCGTCGGTGTAATTGCGATAAGTCCCGGAGTTGGCGGTGGAGAGGCGGTAGTTCCGCAGATCAAAGAGATCGATTTCGCGGTTGTTGGCGTCGAACGCGCGCGTGACACCCGGACCCTCCGGCCGGATGTCCTCGAAATTCACGCGCACGCCGACGGTCTCCAGGAGGCTGCTGCCGAAGCTGTTGAAATGCCCCTTCATGATCGTGCGCCGCCAGGTGATGGACTTGGAGGCGTTCGCACCGGCATCAACCAGCCAATCGGCGCTTTGGTAACGGTAGCGCGAATTGGCGCTGAGGGTCTTCGCGTAGTCGTGGAGGAAATTGGAACTGAAGCTGGCGGTGCCACGTCCGGTCGCGCTGCGCGCGAACTTTTCCCCGAAGGTGAGGGGTACCCCGGCGGCGATCGAGGGCGTGGCGTTGGTGCCGACGCTGGTGGTGCGCTGCAGGTTGCCGTTCACGTAGCGGTAATAATTGGCCTGCATGCCCAGCGTGAGTACGGCGTCGGGCGAGACGCGCCAGTCCAGCTTGAGTCCCGCCGAGTTGCGGTCGCGCCACTTGGGCGCCTCGAGCAGAGTGTGGGTCTGGAGGTACGGACGCGAAGGCGTGGCTCCCGTGCCGGCGGCGGTCGCGTTCCACGTCGTGTTCGAGCTGTCCTGATCGGTCATCACGAACGACTGCAGCGCCGTCAGCACGAGGCCGAAGTTCCGGTTCACCGGCAGGGTGTAGTCGAAGTCGAACCCGGGCTTCACGGGACGCTCGTAGGTGTCGAAGGGGAAGGGTTGCCGGCTTAGCTTCAGGTTGTCGCCCTGACCCGAGAATGTGAGCCGGTAGTTCAGCTGGGCCCGGCTGCGTTCGAACGAGTTCTTGCTCACCATGTTCACGTTGCCGGAGAGGCCGCTCGCCGGGTTGGCGGGCGTCGGCACCTTGGTGACCTCGATGCGCGAGACGTTGTTGATCGAGACCTGGATGAAATCGAACTCGCGCGAGGAACCGATGCGCGCGGAATTCGCCATGGTCGCGCCGTCGGTCATCACGTTGGTCATATTGCCGCCGAAGCCGCGGATCGAGACCGCGGTCGGCATCTCGTCCTCGTAGCCGACCGTCACGCCGGGAAGGAAGCGCATGAACTCCGCGATGTTGCCCTCCGGGACGTCGCCGAACGCGTCGGTCGAGACGACGTTCTTGATGTTCGGCGCGAAGCGCTGCTCGTTGGTCGCCAGCGCCTCGCCCTCGCGCACTTTCGAGGAGGCCAGCACGAACGGGTCGAGCCGCACCACGCCGGGCTGCTCCGCGGCGACCGCGCGGCTCGTCAGGTTGAAGTTCTGCTCGACGTTCTGCCCGGGCGCCACGTCCAGGGTGATCCGACGGGGATTGAGCCCCGAGTAAAAGACCCCGAGCGTCACCGTGCCGCTCGGCACCTGCGCGAGGCGAAACGTGCCGTAGGCGTCGGTGAACGCCTCGAGCGCGGTCCCTTCCACCGTGACGCGGACGTTCAGCAGGTATTGCCCGGTGACCTCACTCTGCACGCGCCCGAAGATGGCGCCGGTGGTGGTCTCGGCGCGGACGGAGGCAGCGGGTGCCGGCGCGGCGGGCGCGCTGTGAACGAGGCCGGTTGCTATGCAAGCGCACGCGGCGATCAAAAGGAGAACCCGTGACTGGCCATTTCCTTCGCGGGAGGCGGCTAGCCGCCTGAAGAAGGCGGTCGTTTTCGGGTGGGGTGCCGAAGGGAAACAGTGGGTGCGGTTCACGAGGTAATGGGGTTTTAGGGGGCGGTCGCAGGGGGCAGCTGCGGTCGAGCGGTGTCGGACCTTCCGCGGCACCGCGAGAGCGAAAAGGCGGTTCGTGATCAGCGCTGCCGCCCATCCGTGTTGATCCGTGTCCATCCGTGGTTGCCCCCTCGCGGAGCTATTCGGAAGCCATCCGGAACGAAGCTTCGGTTGCGGTGGAGCTGGGCCGGGGGGACGTCGATCGGACGGCGAGGACCGATCCCAAGGGGTCAGCCTGTTACATGTTAGCAAACTTCCCGCGCCTACCGAACGACTGCGCTAGCATGTAACAGGCAGACCTCTTGATGGGGACCCCGCGGCTGTGTACTGGGTCAGGGTCGGGAGCGGCGAGCCCGGCCGCCGCTGGAATCCGTCCGGAGAATTCCGCCCATCACCGGAGGCTGATGTTCCCGCTCGCATCGGAACGAACGGGAGTCTGATCCTGACCCGTCGTTATGCGGCTGCGGACCTTCCTGGCTCTTTTACCGGCGGTTTTGCCCCTCCCGGTGGCGGGGGAGGGTGTGACTGATCTTCCGCTCGAGCGCCTGGAGGAGCGTCTGGATCAAATCGATTCCCAGTTGGCGGGATTGGCGAGTTACAGTCTCAGCGGGGGTATCGGGCCCATCGGCTTCCGGTCGCATCCGCGCGAAGTGCCGGATCACCCGGAGTGGATTGAGGTGGGGTTTGAGAAGGTCGTTATCCTGGATGAGATTGTCCTCGTGCCCGCCATCCGCCGGGACGCCACGGATGGTTTTCAGGCCGACGCGTTTCCTACCGCACTGCGGATATACGGCGGAATTGACCAGGATCGCATCGGCGGACTGATCGCGGAGTATCGCGTGGACTCGGGGTTGTTGCCTCGGATCGCCCCCTTGGTCATTCCGTGCCGCGGGATCCGGGCCGGGTGGATCCGAGTCGAGGCGATCGGGCTCTCGCGACGTGCGTTCGATGGGAAGTACGTCTTCCAGCTGTCGGAGGTTCTGGCCTTCGCGGGAGAGGAAAACGTAGCGCTGCGGAGGCCGGTGAGATCTTCCGCCGGCGGCAATCCCTCGCTCGCGCCGGGTTGGGCCGAATCCTATGCGGTGGACGGCGTGCTCCCCTACCTGATGGCGGCGGCGAGCGGGGCGGGAAGCGTGGCGTACGTCAATCAGTTCGCCCTCGGAGAAAGACCGGCCTTCCAACTCGATCTAGGAGCGGTTCAGCCGCTGACCCGGGTGCACCTTCATGCCGTGGATCAAAGCAACACCGTCCCGCAGGCTTTCGCCGGGGATTACGGGATTCCGAAGTCGCTGCGGATCGAGGGCGGATGCGAGCCGGACTTTTCCGACGCGAGAACCCTCGTTGAGATTCAAAACGCGACGATCTACGACCTGGGGCCAATCCTGATGTGGTCGTTTCCGCCGGTGGCCTGTCGCTTCGTCCGCATTCTCGCGATGGAGCACAATGCCAGCCCGCTGTACGGCCCCATCGGGGAACGATTCGGGTTCGCCGAGATCGAGCTTTTCTCGAGTGATCGCAACGCGGCACTGCACAAGACGGTGACGGCCACGTTCAACGCCGAGTCCGGCTCGCGGCGTCTCTCCCATCTGACCGATGGTATGAACTACTACGGTACGATTCTGTCCGTCCGTGATTGGCTCAAACAGCTTGCCGAGCGCCATGATCTTGAACGCGAACGCCCCGTCGTAACGGGAGAGATCGACCGCCGCCATAGCTCGCACCGCAGGCAATTGACGGCCGTTGTCTGGCTGGCGGCGGTGCTCGGCGCCGGCGTGATCGGTATCGCCTTGGTCAGCCGAATCCAGCGCCGGCGTGCCGTTGAGCAGACGCGTTATCGCATCGCGGCTGACCTGCATGATGAACTTGGAGCCGACTTGCATGCGATCGGACTGATCACGGATCTGGCAAACAACGCGGCGCCCAAAGACGAGCGGCTCCTGGGACTGCTGCACCGCGTGCGGGCACTGACCGAGCGTGCGGGAAAAGCGGCACGGCATTGCACCAACTTGATCGAGGCGCCGGGACTTTTCGGGGACCTTGCGGGCGACATGCGCCGCGCGGCGGACCGTCTGCTCGCGGATTTGGAACACCGGCTTGTGATCGAGCCTTCCGAACGGTGGCGAGATTTGCCGCCCCGAACCCGCACCGACTTGCTGCTCTACTATCAGGAGTGCCTGACCAATATCATCCGCCACTCCGGGGCAACCCGCGCCGAGACGCATCTGCGCTTAATCGACGGGGAAATCCAACTTTCCGTGTCGGACAACGGCCAGGGTTTCGCGGACGAAATTCCCGCCTCTCTTGGGCGGCGAGCCCGATTGCTGGGGGCAAGGATTTCGACACGCAGGTCTTCCACCAACGGACTGCAGGTTGACCTGCGCCTAAAACTGCGTCGCGTCGCACTGTTCGGATGAAACGCAGGACCCGTATTTTGATCGTCGAGGACAACCCGAGTTACCGTGACGCCATCGTCCTCGCGTTGCGCCACGAGGCGGAGTTCCAAATCGTCGGCCAATTCGGCACGGCCGAAATCGCGCTGAGAAGCTTGGGGGAGCGGCCTTCGATCGAGCCGCCTGACGTCGTCATGCTCGACTTGCGTCTGCCCGGGATGAGCGGGCACGAGGCGCTTCCTCGATTCCTCGCCGCCGTGCCGGCGGCAAAGATCATCATCCTCACCCAATCCGACGAGGAGGCCGACGTGCTTCGCGCCATCATGCTCGGCGCATCCGGTTATCTGTTGAAAGTGTCATCGGCCGCGCAACTCGTCGAGGGCATCCGTAATGTGGTTGGAGGCGGTGCCTCGCTGGATGCGGGGGTCGCACGCTACATCCTGAACACCCTGAAGTCTCGTCTCACGCCCGGAGGGACCGAGGCGCTGCTGACCCCGCGGCAGATGGAAGTCCTCGTCCTGCTCGGGGAGGGCTTGGTGAAGAAGGAAATCGCGGAGCGTTTGGGCATCGGCTACTCGACCGTCGATGACCACATCGCCGTGATTTACCAGCGGCTCGGCGTGCGCAACGCGCCCGCCGCCGTCAATAAAGCGCACGTGCTAGGGCTGTTCGCCTCGCCCGCGAAAACGGAAACGAGTCGCCAGCACTAGGCGTGCCCAGGTGGTTGCGGTCCTGCCCTGTGGTTGCGTTCCTACCCTGTGTTTACGGGGTATCCGGGTTTGGGTATTCGGGTAGGCTTGCGATCAATGGAAAGTTTATGCCCTTAAGCCTGTTTCTCTCCTCGTGTCCGGGGAGTCGGAGCCGCCCCCTCGTCGAGAATCCGACCCTGAAATTTCGGCGTCGGTTTGGAAATTGGGATTCAGCTCATGACACCCTGATTTTCCGGGGTGGAGGGGTGGGGTGCCTCCAGCCGATTCCGATCCTTTTGTCCGCAATCGCGCCCCGCTTCCGGCGCTGGTCTCGTCTGATTGCCCTGCTGGGCGCGGCTTTCTGCTGCGGTTCGTCGGTGTCCGGCGCGACGATCCCCGCCCGCCCGAACATCATCGTCATCCTCGCCGACGATCTCGGCTACGGTGATCTGGGTTGCTATAACCCGCAGTCGAAGATCCCCACGCCGCAGCTTGATGTGCTGGCGCAACAGGGAATCCGGCTGACGGACGCGCACGCGGCGGCCGCGGTTTGCACGCCCTCGCGGTACGGGTTGCTGACCGGCCGTTACCCGTGGCGACCGCGCGGGCCCGGACGCCCGCCGGGAGGAAAGGTGTCGGCCGGGGTGTCGAATGTCGCCCCCTGGGGACCTCCGGTATTCGGCGCGGATAGTCTGACTTTACCGGGGTTTCTTCGGAACCGCGGCTACGCGACGGCCTGCATCGGGAAGTGGCACCTCGGTTGGGATTGGCCGACGCACGACGGCCGACCGCCGGGCAACGGGCCGGACAACCGCAGCAACGTTGATTTTAAGCGGACGATCGGCGGCGGGCCCACCGCCCGGGGGTTCGACTACTATTTCGGCACCGATGTGCCCAATTACCCGCCCTATTGCTTCATCGAAAATGATCGGACACTCGGCATCCCCGACGTGGCGACCAGCACGGAGTTCGAAACGCCCGGTCCCAAACTAACTGGCTGGAACCAGTCGGATATCCTGCCGGAACTTACGCGCCGAGCCGTGCGTTACGTGGAGGAGGCGGCGGGGCGGGGACGGCCGTTCTTTCTGTATTTTCCGCTGACCTCTCCGCACCACCCAGTCCTTCCGACCAAGGAATTCCGGGGGCGGAGCCAGGCTGGCGACTACGGCGATTTCGTGGTTCAGACCGATTGGGTCGTGGGCCAGGTGTTGGCGGCCCTCGACCGGGCGGGTGTCACCGGCGACACGCTGTTGATCTTCACGAGCGACAACGGTCCGGAGATCACGCGGCTCAACAACGCGGGAACCAAGAATGTCATGCCCGTGGGAGCGTACGACCGGGTGCGCCAGTATGGGCATGCCAGCATGGGCCCGTGGCGGGGCATCAAATACGCCGCCTGGGAGGGCGGCCATCGCGTGCCCTTTTTGGCGCGCTGGCCCGGACGGATTCCAGCCGGGACAACCAGTACCGAGTTGCTTTGCCTCACCGATTTGTTGGCCACCTGCGCCGCCCTGATGGGCGGCGAGTTGCCGCGCGAAGCGGGGGAGGACAGCTTCGACGCACTCCCGATCCTGCTCGGCGGAAAGGGCCGGCGGGATGCGGTGGTGACGAAGAGCGATGGCGTGACGCTGGCGGTGCGCCGCGGTTCCTGGGTCTGGATCGATGCTCCGGCCGGCGACCGTCGGGAGCCCGATTGGTGGAGGGAAACGCGGGGTTACAATGCCGACTCCCATCCAGGACAGCTTTACGATCTCAGTCGCGATCCCAGCCAGCGGCACAACCAGTTCGCTATGCGCCCGGAACTTGTGCAGGAGTTGCGCGGCTTCCTCAACCAGCTCGAGCAGGAGGGCCGGCATGCCCCCGCGTCACGTCGATAACAGGCGCAATGCTCTCCCGTCCGCGCCACCCGCGCCCTTTTTTCAACCAACCCAGACCCCTCAAAACATGACGCCTCCCTCCACACTGTTTCGGGCGATCGCTCCCGTACTCGCGCTCGCCGGCCTGCCGCTCTTCGCCCAGACCGTGCCGTCCCCGCCGGCCGCTCCCGCGGATGCGGCGGTCGTTCTTTCGCCCTTCGAGGTCAATGCCGAGGCCGACAAGGGGTATGCCGCGTCATCGGCGCTCTCGGGCACACGTACCAACGAGAAACTCGCCAACCTGCCCAACTCGATCTCGGTCTTCACGGCCGATCTCATGAGCGACCTTGCGGTCACCGACTTCTTTGGTGCGGTCGACTTCGCCGTCGGCGCCGAGAACGAGTACAACAATCAGGGTACCATCGGCGCACCCGTGAATTCCCGCTCGGGCAACCAGATCAACTTCCGCGGCATCCCGTCGATCCGCCAGCTCCGCGACGGTTATCCCTGGTTTCTCCCTCAGGACGCCTTCAACACCGAACGCATCGAGTTCGCCCGCGGCCCCGGCGGTCTCGCCTACGGCGACGTCGACCCTGCCGGTATCATCAATATCTCCACCAAGCGGGCGACCCTCCGGCGCCGGGCCACCGCCTCCGCCCGCTTCGATAATTTCGGGACCCAGCGCTACGCGGTCGACGTCAACCAACCCCTCCACCCGCAGTTCGGGCTCCGCTTCAATGCCGTCGCCTCGGAGGTCGAGCAGTCCCGCCAGCGCAACAACCGTAACCACCACGGCTATGCCGGCGCTCTCCGTTGGGAACCGTTCTCCAATCGGCGTACGCGGCTTGATGCCACCGTCGAGGTCGGCCGCACGACGTACCAGCTCGGCCACTTGCACCTCAACGACCACGTCACGCCCTACATCCGTGGCTCCGGCACCAATGCGGCCGATGCCGATCCGGTCCGCGCCGGCGTGCAGGTCAACGGCGTCGGCATGCGGCGCATCGCCGCGCCTGGCAACACCCATGTCTACCTGGACGTCGGCGGCACGCTTTACGACATGCAGTCGACGGCGACCACGACCTTCCGAAACTCCGCCATCGTCACCGGGGTCGGAGTCAACACCGGGACGGATCCCCAGAACCCGGCGCTCGTCCCGCTCCTGCCGATCTCGTACGCGATCGCGCCCTACGGGGTGGACTGGGGCGGGCCCGACAACCGGGCCGACTCTAAATTCCACGCCTACACCGTCGAGCTCTCCCACGCGTTCGGCGATCAGCTGCGCGCCCTTATCTCCTACAACGGCCAGATTGATGATTCATCGCGACCGCAGACCTATTCGGCGGCGGGTGCCCTCGGCGTGAACGCGCGCGGCGTGTTCATCGACGTCAATCGCGTGCTGCCTCACCCCACCATCCCCGGCGCCACGATTCCCAATCCGCGTTTCGAGGAGTATTTCGTCGCCTACGGGCCCACCCTTGCGACCGATGGCCACGACATCCACGGCTGGCGGGGCACGGGGGTGTACGACACGAAGCTGCCGTTCCTCGACTCCACCCTCCGCCTCGTGGCGAGCACGAGCTACCGGCGCGAAAAGGTTTACCTCAACACCTTCAACTACGCCCTCGCCCGCGAGGAAATCGTG
>JAURJO010000363.1 GCA_030832235.1 Verrucomicrobiota bacterium | reverse complement strand
CGTTTCCGACGAGCGCATCACCGCCGCGGTGGAGCGGGTCTTCAGCTTCAAGCCCGCCGACATCGTGAAGCAGCTCAATCTCCTTCGCCCGATCTACCGCGAGACCACCAATTACGGGCACTTCGGCAAGGCTGGCCTCCCCTGGGAGTCCACCGCCAAGGCCGCCGCCCTCCGCGCCGCGCTGCGCTGAGCGCCCGAACCAACATCAAAAACAACACCATGGCCACCGCCACCGCATCCCGTAAGGCCTCCCGCAAGCCCGCTTCCGTCGACCACCACGTCAAGGACCTCGGCCTCGCCGAGTGGGGCCGCAAGGAGATCTCCATCGCCGAGCACGAGATGCCCGGCCTGATGTCCGTTCGCCGAAAGTTCGGCCCCAAGAAGCCGCTCGCCGGCGTCCGCATCACCGGGTCGCTCCACATGACGATCCAGACCGCGGTGCTCATCGAGACGCTGCAGGAGCTGGGCGCCAACGTGCGCTGGGCCTCCTGCAACATCTTTTCCACGCAGGACCATGCCGCCGCCGCCATCGCCGCCGCGGGCACGCCGGTGTTCGCCTGGAAGGGCGAGACCCTGGAGGAGTACTGGGACCTGACGGTGAAGGCCATTTCGTTCCCGGGTGGTCAAGGTCCCCAGCTCGTCGTCGACGACGGCGGCGACGTCACCCTGCTGATCCACAAAGGCTGCGAGCTCGAGGAGGGCAGCGACTGGGTCAACACGGCTTCCGGTTCGCACGAGGAGCAGGTCATCAAGAACGTCCTCAAGCGCATCCATCGCGAGGATCCGACCCGCTGGACCCGCATTGCCAAGGAGTGGCGCGGCGTTTCCGAGGAGACGACCACTGGCGTGCATCGCCTCTACCAGATGATGGAGAAGGGCAAGTTGCGCGTGCCCGCCATCAACGTGAACGACTCCGTCACCAAGTCGAAGTTCGACAACCTCTACGGTTGCCGCGAATCGCTGGCCGACGGCCTGAAGCGCGCCACTGACGTCATGATCGCGGGCAAGGTCGCCTGCGTGTGCGGCTACGGCGACGTCGGCAAGGGCTCGGCTTTCTCCCTGAAAGGCTTCGGTGCCCGCGTGATCGTCACGGAGATCGATCCCATCAACGCCCTGCAGGCGGCGATGGAGGGTTTCGAGGTGAACACGCTCGAGTCGACCCTCGGCACGGCGGACATCTATGTGACGACGACGGGCAACCGCGACATCATCACGCTGGAGCACATGCGGCGGATGAAGGACCAGGCGATTGTCTGCAACATCGGCCACTTCGACAACGAGATCCAGGTCGACCGCCTGAACAAGTCCGACGCGAAGCGGGTAAATGTGAAGCCGCAGTACGACCTGTACACCTTCCCGAACGGCCGGAGCATCTACCTGCTGGCCGAGGGCCGGCTGGTGAACCTCGGCTGCGCGACGGGCCACCCGTCGTTCGTGATGTCGAACAGCTTCACCAACCAGACGCTCGCGCAGATCGACCTCTGGCGTAACCGCGACAAGTACGCGGTGGGCGTTTACCGCCTGCCGAAGCACCTCGACGAGGAGGTTGCACGTCTGCACCTCGAGAAGATCGGCGCCAAGCTGACCAAGCTCACCAAGGACCAGGCCGCGTACCTAGGCGTTTCGGTCGAGGGCCCCTTCAAGCCCGAGCATTACCGTTACTGAGCGGTACCCGTTCCCACTTCAGCCGCGGTCCCCGGACCGCGGCTTTTTTGTGCCCGTCCATGCGCACCACTGCTTTTCGCGGTGAAGCGGCACAACTTCCTTCAAAGCATCACCACGGAGAAATGGCGGCACAGAGGGCGGAGGGCTGCAGGATTCTGAAAACCATGAATCCAGGGCTCCGGCGGCGGGAGCGTCCTCGCCGACGCGACAAAGGCCCATTCCGATGCAGCCGCGGGCGTTTTCCGAACAGCTGCGCGAGGGGTCGACCACGGATGAACGAATCGACACGGATAAATGCGGTTAGGTTGTAGCCGCGGGTGTTTCCCGCGGATTTTCCAGAGGGTACGTCAGCGAAGCCGATTCCCGTCCTCCCGTCGCGTTTCGTCGCAACCGCGGCGTCGCTCACTTCTCCGGCTTTAGCGTATGGAGGGGAGGCAGTCTCCGCAGGGCCGGAACCGCACGCGCGATGAGCGCGGTCACGGCCAGCGTGCCAAGGCCTCCCCAGACGACCGCCGCGACGGGCCCCATGGCGGCCGAGGACAGGCCCGCGCGCAGGGCGCCGATCTCGTTGGAGGAGCCGATGAAAATCTGGTTCACGGCGGTGACCCGGCCGCGGAGCTCGTCGGGCGTTAGCAGTTGCACGAGCGATTGGCGGACCACGACGCTGATGTTGTCGAACGCGCCCGTGAGCATGAGGGCGACCAGTGACAGCCAGAAAGACGTGGAGAATCCGAACGCGATGGTGGCGGCGCCGAAGGCGGCGACCGACCACAGCAGGGCGCTGCCGGGACGGGCGAGCGGCGGCCGGTGGGCGATCCAGAGGGCCATCGCGATCGCGCCGAGGGAAGGGGCGGCACGGAGCCAGCCAAAGCCGACGGGACCGACGTGCAGGATGCGATCGGCGAAGACCGGGAGGAGCGCGGTCGCGCCGCCGAGCAACACCGCGAAAAGATCGAGGCTGCTGGCGCCGAGGATAACCTTGCGGCGCCAGATGAATTCGGCGCCGGCGAGCATGTCGCGCCACGAGCGGCGGGCAGTGGCCGGCGCGGGCGCCTGCAGGTAGCGCACTCGCCCGAGGGCGAACAGAAACGCGAGTTCCAGCACGGTACTGAGTGCGTAGACGGAGGCGGTGCCTCCGGTGGCGATCAGGATGCCGCCGAGTGCGGGGCCCGCGACCGTCGCGATCTCAAAGGCGCTGGTGTTCCAGGTTATGGCGTTCGCCATGGCCGTGGGTGGCACGAGCAGCGGCGTGATGCTCGCGCGAGCCGGCCAGATCAGAATGCGGGCGCAGGCGAGGGCGAGCAGCAGCAGGAAGACAAGGGGCAACGCGGGTTCGTCGAACCGCAGGGCGGTGGTGTCGGCCGGTCGTTCGAAGACGAGGGCGATCGCGTGCAGCAGGCCGTTGGCCCAGCGCAACGGCGCAAGGTCAGGCACCGCGCGGCTCCAGAAAGCGAGGCCGGCGAGGGCGGCGTTCACCACGGCGATGACTGCCGTGCCGAGTGCGATCAGGCGGCGGCGGTCATGGCGGTCGGCGATCGCGCCCGCGGGCAGCGAAAGCGCGAGCAGCGGCAGCACATTCACCGCTCCGACGAGGCCCAGGGCGGTGGCGGAATGCGTCCACGCGTACACCTGCCACGTCGCGGCCGCGAGGACCGCCTGGCGTCCGAGCAGCGCGAGGGAATTGCCGATCAGGTAGGCCCGGTAATAAGGGACGCGCAGCGCCGCGTAGGGATCATGAGCGGGCGGCGTGGCGGAAGCGGACATCGGCCTGCCGAAAAACGCAGATTCGGCGGCGGCACGCGAGCCGGCAAAGGATTGCGACCACGGACGGAGCGCGTCTGGCTAACCGCCGATGAAACTCCTCCAGCTCAACTTCCTTCCGCGTAGCGCCGATCTCGGCCTGCTCGTGCTCCGCATCTGGATCGGCGCGTCGATGGCCCTGCTCCACGGCTGGGACAAGCTTACCGGCTTCTCGAAGATATCGCCGCAGTTCCTCGACTTCATGGGCATCGGCAAGGGACCGAGCCTCGCGCTTACCGTTTTCGCCGAACTCGCCTGTGCCATCTTCATCGTCGTCGGACTGTGGACGCGCCTTTCCGCGCTCATTCTCGGTTTCACCATGGGCGTGGCCTTCTGGCTGGCGCACGGTGCGAAGCTTTCCGGGCAGGGCAGCGGTGAGATGGCGTTCCTTTACCTCGGTGCCTGCGCCGTGCTCCTCGCGGCCGGAGGCGGACGTTACGCGGCCGACTCCAGCCTTGGCGCCAAGGGTTGACCGAGGCGCCCGAGCGTCCGCTCAGTTTGTCCGCAGCGCCTCGACGGGACTCAGCCGCGAGGCGCGGATCGCCGGGTAGAGCCCGGCCAGAACGCCGATGAGTCCGCTGAAGGCCACGCCGATCACGAGCGCCGCCGGCGAAAGCTCGGGGCGATTGGAAGCCACGACGACCTTTTGGAGAAAGGCGATGAGGCCGATGCTCGCGACCATGCCGACGACTCCGCCGGCGACCGCGATCGTCAGGGATTCGGCTAGGATCTGGACGAGGATGTCGGTGCGTTTGGCCCCGAGGGCGCGGCGCAAGCCGATCTCGCGCACGCGCTCGCTGATCGAGGCGAGCATGACGTTCATAATGCCGATGCCGCCGACGATGAGGCCGATGCCAGCGACGCCGCCGAGGGAGTAGACGTAGCTCTTGCGGGTTTCCTCGAAACGCTGGAGCAGATCCTCGCGCGTCTCGAGGCGCGTGTCCTGAATGCCGCGGTGGGTCTGGTTGAGCACGTTGGTGATCTGTTCGAGCGCGTGTGGCATGTCGGCGATGTCGGCCAGCTGGATGTTCAGCACGTCGACGTTTTCATCGATACGGAAGAGTGTCTGGCACGTGGTGAGTGGGATAAATACGGCGGAGTTCTTCGTATTGTAGCGTCCGCCTCCCATGGCGAACTGGTACTCCTTGAGGATGCCGACCACGGTGAACGGCTGTCCGTTGATGGTGATGCTCTGGCCGATCGGGTCGATGCCACGCGGGATGAGCGTCTCGGCCACGGTGGCGCCTAGGACGACGACCTGGGTCTGCAACTCGTTGTCGAGTTCGCCGATGAGCCGTCCGGTCTCGACGTCGAAGCGATCCATGATGAATGAGGCCGGCAACACGCCGCGCACGTACTGGCTCGTGGCGCGCCCTTGGAAGTAGAGCCGAGCGCCGCTCGAAATCAGCACCTCGGCCGTGACTCGGCGCGCCAAAGGCACGGCGGCGAGGATCGCGTCGACATCATTGAGCGTGCGGCCCGGGGAGAGGGCGGCCTTCTCGCGCTGCACGTCCGGCGGGCGCTTCACCTGCACGGTGATGCGCTCGATACCGCCGGTCTCGTAGATCATGGCCTCCCAGCCGCGCAGCAGGCCCTTCACCACGCCAAGCATGCCCACGAGGGCGGCGGCTCCGAGCACGATGCCGAAAAGGGTCAGGAACGACCGCAGCTTGTGCGCGAGCACCTCGCGCCAGCCGCTGGTGATGCCCATGAAAAGCAGGCGCATCGTGGGAAATCAGGTGCCGCTGCGGCGCTTGCTGCCCGATCCGGAGGAACGGGGAGGGGGAGGAGCCGGTTCCTTACCCTTGGCCGGGGAGGCCTCGCGCGCCTTGGGCTGCTGGGGCGAGTTGTTCGGGGAAAGAACAGGTGGCTCGCCCTCGAACTCCAGCGGTCGCGTGCGGGCGACTTCTTCGCCCGCCTTCAGGCCGGAGATGATCTCCACGTAGCGCGTGTCGGCGATGCCCGTTTCGACGGGGCGAATCTCGAAGCCTCCCGTTTCCTTCTTCAGAAACACGTAGCGCAGGGCCTCGGCCGTGGCGAAGACCGCCGAAAGCGCGACCGCCGTCGCATCCTCTACCTTGGCCAGTGTGAACATCACGGTCGCCGACATGCCCGGACGGAGGCGCTCGTCCGGTTCGTCCAGAAAGACGTCCACAGGGAAAACACGCGTGCGGTCGACGCTGCTTTCCAGCGCGCTGGTGGCGATGCGCTTCACAGTGCCCGACATCTGCAGGCTGCGCATGGCGTCCACGCGAACCCGCGCAGTGTCGCCGACCTTCAGGCGCGCGACGTCGATCTCGTTGATATTGGTGCGCACCATCAGCGCCGAAAGGTCAGCCACCTCGCCCAGCAAGGTTCCTCCGTTCTGCGCGGCGGCGCTGGTGATGACCTGTCCCTCGGTGAGGTCACGCAGCAGAAGTGTTCCGTCGTGCGGGGCACGGATGATCGTCTTGGCGAGCTTGTCGCGGAGGTTGGCGGCGCGGGCCTCGGCGATGGCCGCGTCGTTTTCGCTCAGCGAAAGGGTGATCCTCGCGTCCTCGAAATCCTTGGCGGTGACCACGCCGCGCTTCTGGAGATCGACGAGACGCTCGTAGTCGCGGCGGGCGCGCTGGGTGCGGAGTTTCGCGGCCTCGATGCTGCGCTCCATCTCCTGGATCTGCGTGAGGATGTCCTGCTGGTCGAGGCGGAGGACTTCCTGGTCGCGCTTCAGCTTCTGGCCGTCGACGGCCGCGATCTTCACAATGCGCCCGTTGATCTCGGAACGCAGGTCGGTGGAGAAAACCGCGCGGAGGCGGCCGACCGCCACGATTTCCTCGGCGATGTTGGCCGTGCGGACCTTGGTGACGGGTACCACCTCCTCCCGTTTGTTGCCGAAGAGCG
>JAURJO010000043.1 GCA_030832235.1 Verrucomicrobiota bacterium | reverse complement strand
GTCGTGACATTCGCCGACGAGGACGGGGTGGCGCTGCGCGGCGGCCACCACTGCAACCAACCCCTGATGCGCAAGCTGGGCCTTGCGAGCACCACGCGGGCGAGTTTCTACCTCTACAACGACGAAGCCGAGATCGAAGCCCTCGTCGCCAGCCTCCGCCGCATCCTCGCCTTTTTCCGGGCCTGACCCGCCCCAACGGGGTCAGGGCGTTCAATATTTCGGGAAGTACGGATCTCGGGTCAGAGTGCCTCGTAGAGCTCAAGGAGCGCTACCCCGCTTCCGCCGGTATCGCCGGTCACCTGCGCGGTGTAGTTTCCCGGCTCGAGGCGGACGATCAAAGCGGCGTCACCACTTCCCGTGACCAAGGGAAACGCTCCCGCCACGGCGGCGAGACGCGCGATCTCCAACGCGTCGCGCGAGGAGGTCCAGCCGGCGTTCGCGGCCACAACCGTTTGCCCGCGAAAGAGCGTGAGGGTCGCTTTCCGCAGCGCCCCGTCCACGCCGAAGGCACCCAGCGCTGGCCCGATCCCGCGAACCAGCACGGCCTTCGGCTCCGATCCGGCGATGGTGAAGCCGGCGATCAACGCTCCGTCCCCCGCCCCGGCCACCGCCCTCGCCGAGAGGTTGGCCAGCCGCGCCGCGCCATCCGCAGCCGACAGATCATAAATCTCCACCAATCCGTTTCCTCCCTTCCCCATGCTGTCCGTGATCACGGCCGTGTAAGCCGCCGGCGACAGGGTGGCACGTAGCGCGGCATCGGCCGCGACGGTTTCGAGAGGAAACAACCCCACCTGGACCGCGGCCGCGGCGATGCCCGCCGCGTCGCTGCCCGAAGCCCACCCGGCGTTGGTAGCCAGTACCTCGGAACCACGCACGAGCTCGATTCGCGGACGCGCCAGCGCTTCGGCCACCCCAAAAACGCCGAGCGTCGGACCGATGCCACGCACCAAGACCGGCTTAGGGGACACCCCGGCCAGCACAAACCCCACGATGACGGGCTCGGCTCCGACCCGGGCACGCGTCGACAACCCCGTAAACCGCGCACCCGCGGAAGCGCCGGTCCGCGGCGCCGGCGGCGTCCATCCCAGCACGAATTCCGGATCCCGGAAACGCGCCGCCGTCACGGCGTCGATCCGGCGGGAATCAGCCAGGCGACGCGAGACATCCAGCGGATTACCCTCGAGATCGGTCGAACCCGCCTCCCAGAAACGCACGTCAGGCGCCGCCGTCGCGTTGTTCAGCAGCCATCCCTCTGGCCGGATGTGCGACCCCATCGCGCAACCAAGGAACACCACTTCGCTAAACGGCCAGGTATTGGCGACGCCCGGCCGCGGATCGATGCGCGCGAGATAGACATTGGTCACGCCGGGCGCCGCGGTCAGGCGGCAATCCACGTAGATGTTCCCTCGCCCAGTCTCCGCGTTACGTACCTGCGCCAGGTAGCCCGCGGAGACCGAACGGATCTCGCAGCGCTGGAAAAAACCCGCGCCGCCGCCCCACATGAAATCGACATCCCCCTCGATCAGGCTGTCAGTCACGAACAACGCGCCGTTCCACAGCAGCGTGTCCTGAAAGCTGCGCAGCGTGACGCGGTCGAGCATGACGCGCCGGCCGTTGCCCCGCAGGGCCTCCGCCTGGGAACCGCCGCGGGGCGTCGTGTTGTGCAACGTCAGGAATTCGAGCGAGACGTCGTTGGCGTCAATCGCCACCATGGCGCGGTTGTTACCCGCGTTGAAGTTGTTGTTGTTGGGAAACGCGATAACGCATCCGTCGCGATCCGCACCACGCAGCGTGAGGAACGGCCGGCGAGAACCGATGTAAACCATCTCGGGATAGACCCCGGGACGAATTGAAATGAGCCGCGGCCGCGTGTTGCCGAGGGGTACGAAATCGATCGCGCCCTGCACGGTGCAGAAATCCCCGGAGCCGTCGGCCGCGACCACAAGCAATGCGGCGTCCGTCGCCGGACCCGACGCGCGCACCGTAAACCGCGGCTCCGCCCCCGCGGCGAACCCAGCGAAGGATTCCCCCGCGGCCGTGGTGATAACACCGGGACTCACCCGAAGTCGATAGGTGCGACCCGCCGCCAGCACGCCGGCACGTGGGAAAAAGGTAACGACGCGGCCGGTCGCGACCAACGGGTGATAGCGGAAGGGAGTAGCGTTGCCACCGATCAGGCGCGTGGGTGCGGCCTCCGTCAGATCCGCGGCGTCAACCACTTCACCGCTCGCCCCGTCCACCAGTTGCACCGTTCCCGCCACTCCCACCCTCACGTCCTCGTCAAACGTCATTCGCACCAAGGTGTCGGCGCACACTCCGGTCGCGCCGTCTGACGGCGCCAGCGCGGTGAGGCTTAGAGCGCGGGCCGAAGCGACCAGCAGGAGGAGAACCGGGGGAAGAAGCAGCCAGCGAGAGATGGTGGGCGGCATTGTGCAGGGGCACTGCTCAGGATTCGCAAGCACACCACCCACGCAAGGGCGCCGGCCGGCGGACCGTCCACAGTACAGCCGCAGTTCAAGGAGTGTCGCACTCCAAGAGCCGGAGACCGGGCGGGTACGAGAGAAGATGCCACCGGGGAGACATTTAAAACGCCCCGGCCCGAAACACCCGGGTAAACGAAAAGCCGCCGCGGCACGGGGCCGGCGGCGGCTTCGAAAAGAACGCGGGGCGCGCTTCAGCTCTTGGACTTCTTGGCCTTCTCGGAGGAGGCCTCGGTCGCCTTCGGGGCGGCCTTCTCGACGCCCTTGGCGCCCTTCGTGGCCTCGCCTGACTTGCCCTTGCCGTCGTCCTTCACGTCGACGGCGGTGGCGCCCATCCGGTAATAGACGGTCACCTTGCTGCCGACGGCGAGTTTGCCGGTCACTTTGGTCGCGCCCGAGCGGCCGATTTCCCATTTCTCACCGCTCTTGTCGACGGTGATGACGTCATCGGTCAGGGCCACGATCGGGCCGGTGACCTGATACTCCTTGGGCTGCGCCGCAGACGCGCCCAAGGCGAAGCTGAACAACAGGGGGAGGAGGTAACGGAGTTTCATATTGCGCGGGCAGCGTTGAGGGGAGACGGCGCCGTTTTCAATTCCCTAGTGCAGGCCACCGCCGCCCGCCGCGTCACTTGAGCTCGCGGATCTTGAGGTTCCGGTACCAGCAATCGTCGTTGTGGTAGGTGAGCAGGATATGGCCGTCGATTTTGTCCCCGAAGCCGGCCTCGTTCTTGAATTTGCTCTTAGCCAGCCCCGCCTTCACCGCCTCGCTGCCGAGCTCGTAGGCGAGGACCATCCGGCCGTTGAGCCAGTGCTCGACCTTCATCCCGCGCACCACGATCCGGGACGAGTTCCACTCGCCGGGCTTGCGCATGGGCTTGTCGGCCGCCGGCGGCAGCACCTCGTAGAACGAAGCCGTCTGGCGGTGCGGCCCGATCTTGCCGTCGGGATGACCGGCGTCGTCGAGCATCTGGTACTCGGGCCCGGGCGACTTCGGGCGCTCCTCGGTGACGAAGTATTTCACGCCGTTGTTGCCGCCGGGGAGGATGCGCCACTCCCACGAGAATTCGTAGTCGCGGAACTTGCGGTCGGTGATCGGCTGGTCGCCCTTCGCCTTGGGCAGGCAATGCAGCATGCCGTCGCGCACTTCCCATCCCGCGATGGGCTCGCCGAGCTTCTTGCGGTAGGCGCGCCAGCCATTCCACGACTTGCCGTCGAAGAGCAGCTGCCAGCCGGCGGACTTCTCGGCTTCGGTGAGGGTGTTTTCAGCGGCGCCGGCGCGGGGTGCGGCGAGAAACGTGGAAAGCGTCAGGGAGAACGCCAGGAGGCGGAGGAGATGTCGGGTGTTCATGAGGATTGGGCTAAGGAGTGCGGAGGGGTTAGTTGACGAAAGACGCCGCCGGACGGGCGCGGTCACTTGCCGTAGATCACAAACCACTTGTCATCGTACAGGCGGTGCTCGGCGACGAGGCGTAACCCGGCCTCGGCCATCAGCCGGCGCGTCTGCTCCTTGGTGATCTGCAGGGTCGCGTCATTGCGGTGCGGCCCGCGCTCCGGGAAGAAATCAATGACGGCGACGCGACCGCCGGACCGGAGGTAACCGGCGAGATTACGGAGGTAGGTCGCGCGGTCCTCGATGTGGTGCAGCACGTCATAGATGAACGCGAGGTCGACATCCCGCGCGGGCAAGGCCGGATCGCTGAACTTTCCCAGCACGCCCTGCACCTGGGTCAACTTGGCTTCGCGTGCCTTGCCGGCGATGTGGTCCACCAGCCCCTGCTCGATATCGACCGCGTAGACCCGGCCCGAGGTCGTGACGGCGCCGGCCAGCGGCAACGTGAACACCCCGGAACCTGCGCCGATATCGGCCACCTTGGCCCCAGGCGGAATGGCGAGCGCGGCCACGACATCGTCGACGCGCAGCTTCGACACGCGCGCCTGCGCGTCGAGCATGCGAACCCATTCCGCCGCGGACCGCGCGCCGAGCTGAGCGCGCGCCGAGGGGCAAAGGGCAGCCGCGGCGAAAAACGCGAGGATCAGCACGGAGGCGGAACGGGGCGGAACCTTCATGGCGTCGGTGATGACCGCGCGACCGAACGGGCTCAAGCCCCCTCGCGGCTTGCTTCGACGTGGCGCGCCGCTTGCCTCCGACTTCCGATGAAGGAACTTCTCCGCGACTCCCGCGTACGGAGGCTGCTGGTCGCGAACACCCTCGGGTCGATTGGTTCCGGCATCACCATCTTCTCCGTCCCTTGGCTGCTCGTTCACTTGCCGGGCGGCAACGAGGCCTTCCGTTGGGCGACGATTGGCACCACGCTTGTGCTGGTCGCGACAACGCCCTACTACGGCGCCTGGGTCGACGGGCACTCGCGCAAAACCGCCCTGCTCACGAGCGAGATCTGGGGACTGACCGCGACGCTTGTGATGGCGGCGGTCGGTCTCGCGACGGGCGGCTTCAGCGCGCCGGCGCTCATGGCGGTCTATTTCGCCGGGATGCTCTACTACACGCTGCACTTTCCCGCGAAGTTCGCGCTCGTGCAGCAGATGTTCGCGCCGGCGCAGTACCGCGCGCTCACCGGCCTCCTCGAGGTGCAGGGCCAGACCGCGCTCATGATCGCGGGCGGGCTCGGGGGACTGCTCGTGGAGCGCGTGCCGCTCTGGGGTATCCTTCTCTTCGACGCTTCCACCTACCTCGTGAGTTTCCTGCTGTTGCGCACCCTGCCCTACCGCGCGACGCACCTGGAGTCGTCCGACGGCCCACCTTCACCGAACACGTCGGCATGGTCGCGGATCCGCGAGGGTTGGGAGTGGCTGCGCGCCCGCCCGCGGCTGGCGATCTTCTTCACCTGCACGCTGATCCCGTTCGTGGTGGTGATGTCGGCCAATTACCTATTCCCGATCTACGTGGCGCAAACGCTTCAAGCCGGCGCGGAGTACTTCGCCGGCGGTGAAATCACCTTCGCGCTCGGCGCCATCGCCGCGGGATTTTTCCTGCCCCGTCTCGGCGGTGAGAACGGCGCTGCTGCCTCCCTGCCTTCGACGATGCTCGTTTTCCTCGCGGGCCTGCTCGTGGTCATCTTCGTCCCCAGCCCCGGCGCGTACCTCGCCGCCGGGGTGCTGCTCGGGTTCGGCAACGCGGGGTGCAGGGTGGCGCGCAGCGCCCTGCTCCTGCGCCTGGTGCCCAATGCCGTCATGGGCCGGGTAGGCGGCTTCTACCAGGTGCTCGACCGACTCCTTCGCACGACGCTTGTGCTCTCGCTCTCGTTGGTCGACACCCGCGGCGCACCCGCCGGCTTCGGCCTCCTCACGGCGGTCTTCCTCGCGGCCTTCGCCGGGCTGCTCGCGACGCGCTCCGCCGCGAACCGTGCGGCCGCCTGAAACGGACGCGGGGTTGCCAAGCCCGCCCCGAGAGGACGGGATGAGGCTCCCGATGCTCCGCGCCCTGATTTTCGACTTCGACGGCCTGATCCTCGATACCGAGACGCCCCTGATCGACGCCTATGCGGCGGTACACGCGGCCCACGGCGTGCCATTCGAGCGCAAGTTGTTCCTGCATGGCGTCGGCCACGCCGACTATTCGTTCGATCCGTGGCACGGATTCAGCCCGCACGCCGACCGGGCCGCGCTGGAGAACGAACGTCGCGCCGCGAAGGAACAGATCATTCTGGCGCTGCCGGTTCTACCGGGGGTGCGGGAGTTACTCGACGCCGCCCGCACCAACGGTCTGCGCGTGGGCCTCGCCTCCAACTCCCCGCATAGTTGGGTCGACGGCCATCTGCGGCGCCTCGGTCTGTTCGAACGTTTCGAGTTCATCGGTTGCCGCGAGGACGTGGCGTCGCCCAAGCCCGAACCCGACCTCTACCGCCTTGTGCTGAACCGTTTCGGTTTGCGTGGCCGCGAGGCGGTCGCGTTCGAGGATTCCAACACCGGCTCGCGCGCCGCCCGCCGCGCCGGGGTGTGGTGCGTCGCCGCGCCCAACGAGTCGACCGCCCACCACGACTTCTCCCACGTCGACTGGCTCGTCCCCTCGCTGGCGCAGGTGGATCTGCCCGCACTGCGCGCCCGCTTCGAATCCGCGTAACCGCGTCGCCGGCCGCCCGTCCTTTTTTCGGCCCCTCACTCTCCATGCAACCCGCCCACCTCGCCCTACTGCTCCTGTTCTGCCTGCCCGCGTTCGCCGCCAACCCGCCGGCGCGGCCCAACGTGCTGTTCATCGCCGTCGACGACCTGCGCGACTGGGTCGGCTACTTCGGCCACAACCCCCAGGCGAAGACGCCCAACTACGACCGCCTCGCGCGCATGGGTACGTCGTTCACCCGTGCCTACTGTGCTTCGCCGGTCTGCAATCCGTCGCGCACCGCGCTGATGTCGGGCATGCGCGCGTCCACCACCGGCGTCTACGAGAACAACGTCGACTTCCGCCCCATCGTGCCGCCGGCGAAAATGCTCACCTCGGCGTTCCGCGACGCCGGCTACTTCGTCCACGGCTCGGGCAAGATCTATCACGAGGCCTACCGTCGGCGGGAAGAGTGGGACGACTACCTGGACAAGGAGCGCGGCGACCCGCGGCCGGCGGCCGGGCAGAGCGAAGGCGTGGGCGGCATCAAGTTCGCCCCGCTCGACTGCCGCGACGACCAGCTTTCCGACTGGGGTATAGCCGACTACGGCATCGCCTCGCTGCAGCGGAAGCACGACAAGCCGTTCTTCCTGGCGGTGGGCTTCCACAAACCGCACATGCCGTGGAACGTCCCGCGCAAGTGGTTCGACCTGTTCCCACTCGAGAGCATCAAGCTCCCGCCCTACCTCGAGAACGATCTCGATGACCTCCCGCCCGCCGCCGTGCGGATGGCGCACCCCGAGACCGACCACGGGCCGATGCAGAAGTCGG